>JAJQBF010000243.1 GCA_021203425.1 Clostridiales bacterium
CCTTTATTCATACTGAAACAGTATGAAAATAATTTTAATTTTCAGAAAGAGGGATTTAATTATGAAAAAATTTATTTCACTTATATTAGCAGCAGGTTTGGCTTTGGGAGCATTTACGGGTTGCGGAGGAAATTCCGCCGCTGAAGAAACATCTTCAAGCTCTGAAGCAGTTGTTTTAAGAGTCGGTGCTCAGCCCTATCCTCTCTATTCTTCTATATATGTTGCCCACGAACTGGGATATTTGGAAGAAGAGCTTGAAGCTGTGGGAGCGACCTATGAATGGAAAGAGTTTAAATCAGGCTCCCTTGTTAATGAAGCTGCAGCGGCAGGGGAAGTTGATATGGGCTTTATGGCTGATTTGCCGGCGATAATTTCAAAGTCAACCGGTCAGCCTGTTGAAATAATATCCAATGTTGCCTACGGAGAAAAGGCTCTCGCCGTACTTGTAAGACCCGACTCGGATATTACAAGCGTTGCCGAGCTTGAAGGAAAGAAGGTTACCTACACAACAGGCTCATATACACAGCACCTTATTGCTTTGCTTTTGGCAAATGAAGGCCTTAGCTTAGATGATATAGAGTCAATAAACTTGGCTGCCGGAGATCAGGCGGCGGCTCTTACAAACGGTGATGTTGAAGCCATTGTTACATGGGAGCAGTATGTATCTCAGTTTATAAGCGACGGAACGGCAAAGCTTCTTGCCGACGGAACAGGTGTAAAAAAGGGAAATATGATTACATATTTTGAAACAGACTATGCCGAGGCTCATCCCGATGTTGTTAAGGCATATATAAGAGCATTAAACAGAGCAGGCGAATATATAGAAGAAAATCCCGATGAAACGGCAGAACTGGCAGCAGAAACCTTCGGAGTTGATATAGATGTTATGAAAACAATATTGAGCCATCTGACATTTACCACAGAGCTTACTGAGGACGACATTGCCGAAATAACAAAAGTAAAGGACTTCTCCCTTGAACAGGGTCTTATAAGCAATGATATAGATATAAACAGCTTTATTAATACGGAATATGTTGATGCGGTAAATGCAGAATAATTTTAAAGTATTGGAGTGCGTAATATGAAAAACAGCGAAAAAAGAAATGTGAAATATTGGATTTTATATTTTGCTCTGCCTGTTATATTATTGATTATATGGGAGTCGGCAGACTTAGCAGGCTGTTTAAAGCCTTATACAATGCCTGCGCCTATTACCGTTGTAAAAACTGCAATAGAATATATACAAAACGGAAAGCTCCCAGTAAATATAGCCGTCAGCTTCGGAAGAGTGGCCTTGGGCTTTATACTTGCCTTAATCGGCGGCTTTTTAATAGGCATAGGCTCTGCAATATTCAAAAGCATTGAAATATTTACGGATTTTGTCATACAAATTTTGAGGTCTATCCCACCCATTGCATGGATACCCCTTGCCATACTTTGGTTCGGAATAGGTTTGGAGTCAAAGGTGTTTATTATATTTTTAGGGGCATTTTTCCCTATATTTATAAACACCTTCGACGGCATAAAAAATATTGACGGCAAATATTTTGAGCTTGCCCGGGTTTATGAAGTACCTAAGCTTAAGCTTATAACCAAAATTGTTATCCCCGGTGCTTTGCCGCAGATAATGACCGGTATAAGGCTGGGGCTTGGCAATGCGTGGGTATGTGTTGTGGCTGCCGAAATGATAGGTGCCACAAGCGGCGTAGGCTATATGCTTGCGGACGGAAGAAGCCTTTCAAGACCCGATGTCGTTATTTTGGGTATGCTTATTGTAGGAATAATAGGCAAAATTATGGACGACCTTATTTTAAAATTCAGGGACAAAATAATTACATGGAATAAGTAGGTGAACCGAATGAAAAATATAGTTGAAATTCATAATCTTAAAAAGGTTTTTAATGACGGCGGAGTTGTTACCGCTCTTGAAGATATTAATTTGGAAATTGAAGAAGGAAATTTTGTGTCTGTAATAGGAGGAAGCGACTGCGGAAAAAGCACGCTTCTTCGCATTATAGGCGGACTTGACACAGACTATGAGGGGGAAGTTCTTGTAGACGGGAGGAAGGTTGAAAAGCCTTCAAGAGACAAAGGCTTTATATTTCAGGATCACAGACTTTTGCCATGGCTTACCGTAAAGGAAAACATAAAATTTTCGCTTCCCGAGGAGCAAAAAAATAACAGCGGTCTTATACGGGAATACCTTGAAATGGTTGACCTTAAAGAATTTGAAAATTCCTACCCAAGTCAGCTTTCAGGCGGAATGGCTCAGAGGGTATCCATAGCAAGAGCCCTTGCAAACAAACCGAAAATACTTCTTTTAGATGAGCCTTTCGGCGCATTGGATGCAATCACAAAAATAAAACTACAAGAGCAGCTTCTTAAGATTTGGAAAAAAGAGCAAATAACAATGATAATTGTTACTCACGATATTGACGAGGCGGTCTATTTGGGCAGCAAGGTTATTGTTATGACACCCAGACCCGGTAAAATAAAAAGAATACACACAGTGAACCTCGGATCACACAGACGGAGGACCGGTTCTGTTTTTACAGAGGCAAGGGACAGAATTTATAATGAATTTTTTGAAGATGCGGAAATACCGATAGAGTACAACATATAAAAACATAACGGAGGTCATTTATGAGTATAAAGATTTTATCTCCTCAGGAGGAAAGAATACAAAATGAAATCAACAACAAAGGAGAGGGCTTAAAGCATTACAACAGAGCTGTAGACATTGTTAAGGAAATCAGGGGAAAGAAGCCCGGTATAGATATTGAAAGAGGGCTTTATTTTACACGTTCCTTTAAGGAAACGGAAGGACAGCCCCTGATTTTGAGATGGGCAAAGGCTCTTTACAATTATGCGGAAAACGCTTCTGTTTACATAGACGAAAACCAGCTTATTGTGGGAAGAAGCGGCAAACAGGGCCGTTATGGCATACTCTATCCGGAGCTTGACGGAAATATCTTTAAAGAGGCTGTGGAAAAGCTGCCTGCACGGGAAAATTCTCCTTTTGATATTTCCGATGAAGATGCCGATATTGTAGTAAATGAAATAGCTCCCTACTGGGTAGGAAAAACGTTTCATGAAAGCTTTGCAAAATCACTGACAAAGGAAACATCAAAGCTGACATACAACAAAGACAGAGAACTGACTTCACGCTATATTGTAAATGAAACAGCTTCTTTCCGTTCCTCTCTGCAGTGGGTACACGATTATGAAATCGTACTTGAAAAGGGATTTAAGGGAATAAAGGAAGAAGCCGAGGAAAAGCTTGCGTCTCTGGACGAATACAGCCCCATTGATTATACAGAGAAAAAGCCCTTTTTGGAGGCCTTAATAATAACCTGTGATGCTATAGTTCTTTGGGCAAACAGACACGGTGATACGGCGAAACAGCTTGCGGAAAAGGAAGAAAATCCAAAAAGAAAAGCTGAGCTTTTGAAAATTGCGGAAACCTGCCGGTATGTTCCGGAAAACCCTGCAAGAACATTTTACGAAGCTATGCAGTCTAAGTGGTTTACGCAGATGTTTTCAAGAATAGAGCAGAAAACCGGCACAATAATTTCAAACGGCAGAATGGATCAGTATTTATATCCTTTCTACAAAAGAGATATTGAAAAAGGCATAATAACAGATGACGAGGTTCAGGAGCTTTTTGAATGTATGTGGGCGGCAATGGCGCAGTTTATAGACCTTTATCTTTCGGATACAGGCGGAGCCTTTAACGAAGGCTATGCCCACTGGGAAGCCGTAACCGTAGGCGGACAGACAAAGGAAGGTTTAGATGCCGTAAACGAACTTACATATATTCTTTTGAAGTCAAAGAGAGAATTTCCGCTTAACTATCCCGACCTTGCCGCAAGAATATATACAAGAAGTCCCAAAAGATATTTATATGAGGTTGCCGAAACAATAAAGGCAGGAGAGGGTTTCCCCAAGCTTATAAATGATGAGGACGTTATACCTCTTTTGCTTTCCAAAGGAGCAAGCTTTGAAGAGACCTATGATTACAGCGTATCGGGCTGTGCCGAGTGCCATATGCCAAACAGAGATACATATACAAGCCCCAATGCCTATATTAATTTTGCGGCGGCTCTTGAAATGGTTATTTACAACGGCAGAATGTTAAAATACGGTTCGGAACTCCTCGGACTTGAAACAGGGAATTTTGAGGATTTCAAAACCTTTGATGACCTTCTTTACGCTTTCCTTAAACAGCAGAGATATTTCATAAAGCACGCTTTTATTCAGCAAAGAGAAATTATAAGACTCAGAGCGGAGCATTTTGCCTCTCCCTTAGGCTCTGCCCTTCACAGGCTTTGCAGAGAATCCTATACAGATCTGCATCAGCCTAAAATAGAAGGCGGTATAGATCTTGGCTATTTTGAATATATGGGCTTTGCAACGGTAGTAGATTCTCTTGCGGCAATTAAAAAGCTTGTTTTTGAAGAAAAGAAAATAACACTGGGTCAGCTTAAAACGGCTCTTGAAAATAACTTCAAGGGTTATGAGGCAGTACGTCAGCTTCTTGTAAATGCTCCGAGCTACGGCAACGATAATCCTTACACTGACAGCATAGGAAAGTTCCTTGACAGAGAAGCACAGGAGTTTACACGAAAATACGGAGCAGAGCTTGGGGTTCATATGGATTTAAGGCTTATTCCTTTTACGTCCCACGTTCCCTTCGGAAAGGTTGTCAGTGCCACACCAAACGGCAGATTTGCCTATACTCCCCTGTCAGACGGTTCAAGCGCATCTCAAGGAGCAGACATAAACGGTCCTACGGCAATTCTTCTTTCTAACTATGCCACAAAGAATTTTAATTATAACGAACACACCGGCAGACTTTTAAATATTAAACTGAGCCCTGCCTGTGTACAGGGTGATGTGGGCACTGAAAAGCTTGTAAGGTTTATTGAGGCTTGGAGAGATTTAAAGCTGTGGCACGTACAGTTTAACGTACTTAATACGGAAACATTGAGACAGGCACAGAAGCACCCGGAGGACTACAGAAACCTTTTGGTTCGTATTGCCGGCTACAGTGCATATTTTACGGAGCTTACAAAAGACTTACAGGACGATATTATTTCAAGAACGGAACACGAGGCCGTATAATGGGAGAAATCAGTTATGTCTTTAATATTCAGCGTTATTCTCTCCATGACGGACCGGGGATAAGAACGATTATATTTCTTAAGGGCTGCCCAATGAAATGCCGTTGGTGCTGCAACCCGGAATCACAGAAAAGAATGCCCGAAATTTTCTATACTGAAAGCAAATGTATAGGCTTAGAGGAATGTGGCTTTTGTAAAAATGTCTGCCCGGAAAAGGCAATAGACTTTAAGGGCAAAGCGGTTATTGACAGAAAAAATGTATAAACTGCCTTAAATGTGAAGCCGTTTGTCCTTCAAAGGCTGTAAGCGTTCAGGGCAGGCAATATACAGTAGATGAGTTTTTGGATATTGCCGAAAAGGACAGCATTTTTTACGGCAATGAGGGAGGACTTACCGTAAGCGGCGGCGAGCCTCTCTCTCACGGTGATTTTCTGATTCAGCTGCTTAAAGAAGGAAGAAAAAGAAGAATAAATACAGCTGTGGAAACCTGCGGCTGCGGCGATTATGAAGTGCTTTATGAAGCCGCAAAGCATCTGAATTATATATTGTTTGACATAAAGTCATTAAATAATGAAAAGCACAGAGAATATATAGGCTGTGACAACAAGGTTATTTTAAGCAATTTTAAACGGCTTTGCCGGGACTTTCCAAATCTCAAAAAAAAGAGTAAGAACCCCTGTTATTCCCGGTTTTAATGACAGTACAGATGATATAAAGGCTGTTCTTGATTTTATAAAGGATTTTCCCAATGTTTCATATGAGCCTTTAAAATATCACAGCTTCGGCAGAGGGAAATATTCATCTCTCGGCAGAGAATATGAGTTAGGGGACATTGCCCTTGATGAAAATATATTTGAAGAAATAAAAAATATTGTTAAAAAGGCAGGGTTTTAATGTGAACTGGATATATAAACAGCCTGTTGAAATTTTTTTCGGCTGCGGAGAAATAAACAGAATATTTGACCTGGTTAAGGGATATAATGCTCATTTAATTGTCTGCTCTCCTTATTTTGTAAAAAGCGGTTTAGCGGAAAATCTCAAAGCAGAAATTAAAAATGCCGGTATATTTTCAAATGTATCGCCAAACCCGGATATAAGGGAAGTAAATGAGTGCAGCGAAGTCTTAAGGCAAAATAAAAACGATATTATAATTGCTCTCGGCGGCGGAAGTGTTATTGACCTTGCAAAGGTGGCTTCTCTTAAGCTTAATGACATCAGGGAGGTTTGGGGAACGGGCAAAGACGTAACAGCAGAGCCTGTTCCTATAATAGCAGTTCCCACCACAGCCGGAACAGGCAGCGAGGTAACCTGCGTAAGCGTTTTAACAGACAGAAAAACAGGCAAAAAATGCCGCTTTCTTCCGAAAAGCTTTATCCCAAGCAGGCGGTTGTTGACCCGGAGCTTTTATACTCCCTTCCGCCCCATATTACCGCATCAAGCGGAATAGATGTTCTGTGCCACGCTGCTGAAGACTTTTGGAGTAAAAATCATCAGCCAATCTGTGATACTCTTGCCTTAAAAGCCGCAAAGCTGATATTAAAATATCTGCCGACAGCTTATAAAGAGCCCGATAACAAAAAAGCGAGGGAAAAAACGGCGGAGGCCTCTCTTCTTGCCGGGCTTGCCTTTAATCTGCCTAAAACAACGGCTTCACATGCCTGTTCATTTCCGCTTACAAGCATATACAGCATACCCCACGGAGAAGCCTGCGGACTTACTCTTGATTATTTTGTAAGAATAAACGGAGAGGATGAACATATAAAGGAGCTTATCAAAGAGTTGGATTATAAAAACGCAAATGAATTTGCAGATAAAATATACAGGCTGAAAAAAGAAACGGGCTTAAGGACAGGTCTTGCGGACTTAAATTTAAGCGACGAGGCTGTAACAAGGCTGGTTGAACTAAGTCACCACCCCAATTTATATAACAACCCTGTTGAAATAACGGACGGTATATTGTTTGATATGTACAATAAATTGAGAAAGGAATGAAAGCAATGTCGGAATTGACAAGAGAACAGGTTTTGGAATATGACGGAAAATATAATCAGCACCCGTGGCTTACGGGAAATGTCGATGCCGTTCCGATTGAAAGAGCGGATGGTATATATTTCTGGGACTACAACGGAAAGAAATATTATGATATGTCAAGCCAGCTTGCAAATGTAAACTTAGGCTACGGCAATAAGGATATTACAGAAGCGGTAAAGTCACAGATTGAAAAGCTGCCTTATATTGCTCCTGCCCTTGCTTCGGGGCCTCGGTCGGAACTGGCAAAGCTGTTAATAGAATTAGCCCCCGGCAATATGGAAAAGGTATTTTTTACCTGCGGCGGTTCAGACGCAAACGAAGCCGCTGTTTATGCCGCAAGAACATTTACGGGCAGAAACAAGGTTTTTTCACGCTACAGAAGCTATCACGGCTCAACCTTAGGCTCGGCAAACCTTTCAGGCGATCCACGCCGTTTTGCCCTTGAAAGACCTGCCGCAAACGGTTTTATAAAATTTTTCGACCCTTATGTATACCGCTCGGAAATAGATTTTAAAAGCGATAAAGAAGCCTCGGAATATTATCTCGGTCTTTTGGAGGATCAAATTCAATATGAAGGACCCGACCAAATTGCCGCAATTGAGGTTGAATCCATAACAGGGGCAAACGGTGTAATAATACCTCCCGACGGCTATTTACGGAGGCTCAGAGCCTTATGTGACAAATACGGCATACTTCTTATATGCGACGAGGTTATGGCAGGCTTCGGAAGAACAGGCAAAATGTTTGCTTTTGAAAACTGGGGAATTAAGCCCGACATTATTTCATTCGCCAAAGGTGTTACCTGCGGCTATGTTCAGCTGGGAGGAATTATTATAAGCAGTGAAATAGCCGACTATTTCAAGGACAAGGTTTTTCAATACGGTCTTACTTACAGCGGTCACAGCCTTGCCTATGCTCTCGTTGTTGTGACAGCCGTTCCCTTAGGCTTGTTAAGCGGCTATAATTCAAAGGTCAGGGCTGTATTGGAGCCTATAATAGAGTTTTACAGACCTCTGCCCCCTCTTGCTTATTACACAATTTTGGTTTTGTGGATGGGTATAGACGAAAGCTCAAAGTTAGCTCTTTTATATCTTGCAGGCTTTGCCCCCATATACATAGCCTGTGTTTCGGGAGTTATGAGAATAAGGGCGGACTACATAAACGGAGCCTACACATTAGGAGCAAACAAAAGGCAGATATTCTTTTATGTTATCTTCCCGGCGGCTCTGACAGATATTTTCACAGGCTTAAGAACAGCTTTGGGTGTGGAATATACAACCCTTGTTGCGGCGGAAATGGTTGCGGCAACGGCAGGTATGGGCTGGCTTGTGCTTGACGCAAGCAATTATCTGCGAAGCGACATAGTATTTATGGGAGTAATTATAATGGGCATCACGGGAATTTTACTCGATAAGATTATCCGTATTTTGGAAAACAGAATAGTTTACTGGAAAGGAAAGGCATAAAGCCTAAAAGGAGAAATAAACATGAAAAGATTTTTAAGTATTTTATTAACAGCAGCAACAGTATTGTCATTAAGTGCCTGCGGCTCATCTTCATCTTCAACCGCCTCATCGGATACAGCGGTTTCTGAAACAGCAGATACAACGGATACAACGAAAGACAGCAATGACACCATTGTTATAGGAACAATGAACCTTGTAAACGCAGACCTTATAGCACAGTATGAGGAATATTATGAAAACGAACTGGGGCTTCCAGTTAAGCTTGTAACCTTCGATTCCGGAAAAGACGTTAATACCGCTCTTGCGGCAGGAAGCGTTGACATTTCGGAGCTTGGTTCATCTCCCTCAGCTTTGGGGCTTTCAAGCGGAATGGATTTTAAGGTATTTTGGATAGGCGATATATTGGAAGCGGCAGAATCCCTTGTTGTTAAAAACGATTCGGGTATTGACAGTATTCAGGATTTAGCCGGCAGGAAAATAGCCACACCCTTTGCTTCGACATCTCATTACAGCCTTCTAAACGCCATTAAATCAGAGGGTTTAAACGAAAATGATGTTACTATTTTAGACCTTCAGCCGGCTGATATATATGCCGCTTGGCAAAGAGGAGACATTGACGGAGCTTATATATGGTACCCTGTTTTGGATCAGCTTTTGGAGGACGGAAAGGTTATAACCCATTCGGGAGAATTAGCCGAAAAGGATATTATAACAGGGGATCTTAACGTTGTAAGAACCGAATTTGCGGAAAAACATCCGGACGTAGTTGTAAACTATGTTAAGGCTCAGATTCACGGCAATGAAATTCTTTTAAATGACAGCGAAACAGCGGCGGCTGAAATAGCTTCTGTTCTTGAAATAAGCGAAGAGGATGCAGCAAGCCAGATTACTCAGTATGAATATTTAACAGCGGAAGAACAAATTGACTTCATAGAAAACAAGCTTCCTTCCGTTCTTAAAAACACAGCCGACTTCCTTGTGGAACAGGACAGCATTAAATCCGCTCTCAGTTTGGAAGAATTTGAAAGCAAGGTAACAACGGAATATATTGAAGAAGCAATTAAATAAGCAGGTGATGTAAGTGGCAGACGAATGGAAAGAAAAATTATATGAGCCTTCGGGAGAGCTTATAGCCGTAAACAATGTAAACTATGATGATAAGCTGATTTCTATAAAAGATGTTGATTTAGCCTATGCAGGTGTTTCCGGAGAGGATATTAAGGCAATAGAGGACATTAACTTCAATATTTACAGAGGAGAGTTTGTCTGCGTTCTGGGTCCCTCGGGCTGCGGCAAAAGCACACTTCTTAAAATTCTTGCCGGCTTTATAAAGCCTACATCGGGAGTTGTTGAGCTTGACGGCAAAAAAATTGAGGGAACAGACTGGCACAGAGGTGTTGTTTTCCAAAATCCCCCGCTGTTTGAATGGTTCTCCGTAAGAGATAATGTAGCCTTCGGTCCCAAAATGAGGGGTATTCCCAAAGGAGAATATACAAGACTTACAGATGAATATTTGGAAAAGGTAGGCTTATCGGACTTTGCCGACAAAAAAATATATGAGCTTTCCGGAGGTATGAAACAGAGAGTTTCAATAGCAAGAACCCTTATAAACGACCCCGAAATTCTTCTTATGAACGAGCCTTTCGGTGCTCTTGACGCTCTGACAAGAGAAAATGTTCAGGACTTAACCCGGAAAATATGGTGGAGCAGCGGAAAGACAATATTTTTCATAACCCACGATGTGGAAGAAGCTCTGCTCTTAGGCTCAAGAATAATCGTCCTGAGCAAGCACCCCGGCAGAGTAATCGAGGATATTTCCGTAACCTTTTCAAGAGAAATTGCCGAAGGAGCCGGAACAGACATAAAATTCACCGACACCTTTTACAAATACAGAGAAAAGCTTTTAAAGCTCATAAATTCACAATAACAGTTATCTCCTTGAAAAAAGCCTTCCCGATAACAAAAGGGAGGCTTTCTTCATATTTATTTGAAATTCTTGATAATCCGGCAGGTTTTTTCTATATCTTCATCGCAGTGGGCGGCGGAGATAAACATGGCCTCAAACTATGAGGGAGCAATATATATTCCGTTTTCCAAAAGGTATGAAAAAAATTCGGCATATTTTTTTGTGTCAGAGGAAAGAGCGTCATCATAGTTTTCAACCTTTCTGTCTGTGAAGAAACCGCAGAGAAGGGAACCGATCCGGTTTACACTTAAGCCTGTTTCTTTCAGTGCTTTTTCAAGCCCGGCGGCTTTTCGGTCTATTTCGGTGTAAATGTTTTTGTTTTCCGAGAGAATTTTAAGTGCGGTGATTCCGGCTGTTGTGGCTATGGGATTTCCCGAAATGGTTCCTGCCTGATAGACCTTTCCTGTGGGAGATACACACTGCATAATTTCCCTTCTGCCGCCATAAACTGCCATAGGCATACCGCCGCCTACAATTTTGCCCAAAGCCGTCATATCCGGCTTTATACCGTAATACTCCTGTGCACCGCCTAAGCCCAAACGGAAACCGGTTATAACCTCGTCAAATATAAGAACGGAATTGTATTTATCCGTTATATCCCTTAAAAAGGTAAGAAAGCCCGGTTTAGGCAGAACAACTCCCATATTTGCCGCCACAGGTTCAACAATAATACAGGCAATTTCGTTTCCGAATTTGTCAAAAAGCTCTCTTACTGAATTTTCGTCATTATATTCGGCAACAAGAGTGTTTTGAATATATGACTTCGGCACTCCGTCACTGTCGGGAACGGCTGATGTTAAAGCGGCTGAGCCTGCCTTTACAAGCAGACCGTCGGAGTGACCGTGATAACAGCCTTTAAATTTAACTATCATGTCTCTGCCGGTATATCCTCTTGCGACCCTTATGGCGGACATAGTGGCTTCCGTTCCGGAATTTACCATTCGCATAACTTCAATTGAAGGCATAAGGCTTTTAATAAGCTCCGCAAGTTCAACCTCATTTCGTGTAGGTGCACCAAATGTCAATCCCTTATCGCAGGCGGCTTTTACCGCTTCGATTATTTTAGGGTGGCTATGACCCAGTATACCGGGACCCCATGAACACACATAATCTATATATTCATTTCCGTCAGCATCATAAATTTTATCGCCCTTTGCTCTGTCTATAAAAAGAGGTATCCTTCCCACAGCGGAAAAAGCCCTTACGGGGCTGTTTACCACTCCGGGCATAAGGCTTACGGCTCGTTTGTACAGTTTTCTTGAAATTTCTTCTTTCACAAAATCACTCCTGTTCCTTTTCGGAAAGCCAATCCGCAATATCCAAAGCATGGTAGGTTATGATTATTTTTGCTTCGGCTCTTTTTATTGCCGTTATGTTTTCCAAAACAATTTTTTTCTCGTCTACCCAGCCCATATTTGCGGCGGCTTTAACCATAGAATATTCACCGCTGACATTGTAGGCGGCTATAGTATGGTCAAAACGGACACTTGCCTCTTTTATGACATCGAGATATGCAAGAGCAGGCTTAACCATAACAATATCGGCTCCTTCGTCAATGTCATATTTAATCTCTCTCATAGCCATTTTTACATTGGCGCTTTCCATTTGATAAGACTTTCTGTCACCGAATTTCGGGGCGGAATCTGCGGCTTCTCTGAAAGGACCGTAATATGCCGAGGCATATTTGGCGCTGTATGCCATAATAGGTGTATTTATAAAGCCCTTTTCATCAAGAGCCTGTCTTATTGCCCCTACTCTGCCGTCCATCATATCCGACGGAGCAATTATATCTGCTCCGGCTTCAACAAGGCTTAATGACATTTTGCAAAGCAGCTTCAGCGTTTCGTCATTCAAAATATTCCCGTTCTTTACAAGTCCGCAGTGGACATGTGATGTATATTCGTAAAGACATACATCGGCTATAACAATTAAATCGGGATATTTTTCCTTAATGTGCCTTACCGCTCTTTGAGTAATTCCGTCTTTATTATAGGCTTCGCTTGCCTTTTCGTCCTTATAACCCGGTATTCCGAAAATAAGTATTGCCTTAATTCCCTTTTGGCTCACTCTTTCAAGCTCTTCGTCAAGCCTGTCAACCGAATACTGATAAATTCCCGGCATTGATTCAACGGCATTTTTTATATTCTCACCTTCGATTACAAATACAGGATAAACCAAATCACTTAAATCAATATTGGTTTCCCTTACTAATGCTCTGATATTGGGGCTTGTTCTGAGCCTTCTCATTCTCTGCATTTTCAATTTCCTCCAAATTCTTTATTATTCCTTCTGTGCTGTATTCTTCGGCAATACAAGGGCTGTAACCATACTACCCAAGCCTTTTTGCCGTGACCTCTCCTATGGCAATAATTTTCCCCTTAGGGGCATATTTGCCGCAGTAAAAATCCACCGCAGAAGGACTTCCGAATATTATATAATCTGTGTTTGCTTCTCTTACATTGCTTATTTCTACATCATATATTTTAACATCTTCATAGTTTCTTATATATTTAAGCAGGTCATCGGAGCCTTTTTCAGCTCTTAAAATCAGTTTTTTCCCCTTAAAGCCTGAAAGTGCCTTTGAAAGCTCCTCTGCTGTATATTTTTCGGGCATAACATCGGCATAAATTCCAAGCTTCGCCAAAGCTTCATAGGTTGACTTGCCTATAACGGCAAATTTTATGCCTGCAAGCTTTCTTATATCAATATGCTTTTCTCTTAAATATTCCCCAAATATATCTGCACCTGCCGCACTTGTAAAAACAATGTGTTCACAGCTTAAATCCAAATCAAAGTCATATTTTTTGACCTCAAGGGTTCCGCAGTCGAAAATATCATAGTTAAAAAGCCCTGTTTTAAGCCTTTCCTTAAAGCCGCAGGTACCTATCATTCCTACACTTTTCCTGTTGTATTTAAGCTTCATTTCGGTGGTTTTCCCTACAACAAAAACCGACGGCGGTTTAATTCCGTTTTCTTTAACGCATTTTTCCGCATTTTTAAGGCTTGTCCTGAATACTCTTTCGTTTTCCGTTCCGCCCTTTTCAATAAAAGCGGCAGGTGTGTTTTTATCCGCTCCGCCTTTTATCAGCCTTTCGGAAATAACTCCGGCATTTTTAACACCCATAAGAAAGACAAGAGTTCCTTTCATTTTTGCAAGAGCATCGTAATTTACATTTTCTTCTTCGGCGGTATGGCCCGTTATAATATGTAAATCCTGACTTACCGCTCTGTGTGTAACAGGTATACCGCAAAGCTCCGGAGCGGCTATAGCAGAGGTTATTCCCGGCACAACTTCAAAAGGAATGTTGTTTTTTATGCACTCCTCAGCTTCCTCTCCTCCTCTGCCGAAAACAAAGGGGTCGCCGCCTTTAAGCCTTACAACTCTGTCATATTTCTCTGCCATAGCTGTAATAAGGCTGTT
This sequence comes from Clostridiales bacterium, assembly GCA_021203425.1. Lineage (GTDB taxonomy): Bacteria > Bacillota > Clostridia > Lachnospirales > CAG-274 > JAJQCI01. The sequence goes on from JAJQBF010000243.1 coordinate 14,008, forward strand.
TATTTCAGACTGTTTCATACTGTGATTATCGGCCTCTTTGCCGGCAAATATTTTAACGCAGTCTTTTTTTGCGAAATCAAGAAGCCTGTTGTCTATAAGCCTGTCATAAATTATAACATCGCTTTTCTTTATAAGCTCCGCTCCGTAAAGGCTTATATATTTATAACTGCCTATCCCTGCTCCCACCAAATAAACCATTATGCCTCACCTCTTGCCAAAGCCTTGAGCTTATCGGCCATTAAAGCCGCTGCTTTTTCGGCATTCTCTTTTCTTTCAATGACGGTGACTTTCTCTGTCTTTTCCCCGAAATAAGCCCCTTTTAATATAAGTGTATCGGCATTTATTTCGGAATAAACCCCTATGGGAAAATGACAGCCCATTCCCAGCCTTGTAACAACACCCCGTTCCGCAAGAAAGGAATAAAATGTATCTTTATCGTTTATTTTCCTTAAAAGCTCATTAAATATGCCGTTTTTCTTTCCTTCAACGGCAATTATCCCCTGACAGGGGGCAGGTATAAACTTATCTGTATCCTGTATTTTAAAATCATATTTTTCATTTTCCATAAGTCCGAGCCTTTTAAGCCCGGCGTAAGCAAGCACAACACCGTCATATTCGCCGCTTTCAATTTTTTTAAGTCTTGTTTCCACATTTCCCCTTATGCCCTTGGCTTTGCATTTTATTTGGCGGCTTCGTCTTTCACTGCTTGTTCCCAAAACGGAATTTTCGTCCAAAATTCTGCCTTTCAGAGTTACAATAACATCATTTGCCTTTTCTCTTTTAGGTGTGGCAATTATTTCAAGCCCCTCGCCTAAAACAACAGGCAGATCCTTGCCGCTGTGAACAGCTATATCTATTTTATCCTCAAGCAATGCTCTTTCAAGAGAACCGGTAAAGGCTCCTTTGCCGCCGAATTCATCAAGCCCCTTTGTTTGGTTTTCGTCGCCTTCTGTGGAAAACTCAGCAATGTCGCAGATAATGTTTTTATCGACCGCTTTTATAAGTCCGACTGCAATTTCTGTCTGAATTTTTGCAAGCCTGCTTTTTCTCGTGCCTATTCTTATTACATTTTTGTCCATAAACTCTGAAATCTCCTCTTTAAGCCTTTTTGACCTTTTGGGGTTGTTTTCACCGGAATTGACGGAAATAACCAAATTGTCCCGTTTTATGGACGCTCCGAAAATAAAGCTGCTTTCTTTAGCACTGTCGGCAATGTTTACAAATATACCTCTGCTTCTGCAAAGCCCGCCTATTTCTCTGTTTACGTATCTGTCATTTGTCGCTGCAATTACAATAAAAGCATTTTCAATATCGTTGCCGTCAAATTTCTTTTGAATGACTTCACAGCCCTCAAAGGAGCACTTTATTTCCGCCGCAACAACCTTAACCCTTGCCCCGAAAGAAATAAGTGTTTCTGCCTTTCTCTTTGCGACATTTCCGCCGCCTATAACAACGCAAGTCTTGTCATTTATATCAATAAACATAGGGAAATATGCCATAATCAGTTCCTCAAGATCATAATAAACTTTTCAAACTCTGCCGCCGTAAAACCGTCCCTCACTTTATAAACAAGCTGTTCAAAGCTGTATTTGTTAAGTGAACTCAGTTCCCCTAAAAGAGAATGAAAATACATTTCCTTTTTAAGACTGTCAATCATTTCGGAAATAATTAAATTTGCCTTATCCTTTTCTCTTATTTTGATTTCGCAGTTTTTCTTTGAAACCGCTTCAAAATAATCTATATTATAAATTTCATTGTCCGAAATATCTTCGTCAATATCTCTCGGCACAGCCAAGTCTATGAAAATTTTATTTTTAATACCATATCGCAAAACCTCTCCCGATGTAACCGTATAATGGGGAGAGGCAGTAACGCTTATTATAATATCGTTTTCTTTCATATATTTATATCTGTCTTTAAAAGGTATGTAATTTACATTCGAAATATTGACATAATCGGCATTGTGTTCCCTAATTGTAGCAGTAATGTTTATATCACCGTAGGAAAGAAGGTCTTTAGCCACAATAGAGCCGGTTTTGCCGCTTATGCCTATGATAAGTACATTTTTAAAGCCTTTCGAGTGAACAAAAGCGGCGGTCAGAGTTCCTATTGAAACAGATGATTTTGACATAAGGGTTTCCGTCTTTATTTTCTTTGCGGCGGTTATTGCTCCTTTAAAAACAGTTTTTATTTCATATGAAAGACTGACTTTTTCGAGGGCGGCATAGAAAGCCTCTTTTACCTGACCTAAAATTTCGTCCTCACCTAAAATTTTAGATTCCAAGCCGCAGGCAACTCTGCAAAGATTGAGTATTGCCCCATCTCCCGAATAGATTTTCACATATTTTTTAAATTCATCATAGGGAAAGCTTTTAAAGCTGCAGATTTCTCTTGCAGTTTTGTTTATGTCACAGTCCGAAAAGTAAAATTCGGTTCGGCAGCAGGTCGAAAGTATAACCATATTGTCTTTTATAAACTCTCCCTGCTCATCTTCACTGAAAGAAAGCTTTTCCCTTATGTCAACGTCTGCTTTTCTGCAGCTTATACTTATGCAATGCACCGTATTCACCTCTTTTAAGAAAACAATAATTACTCTGCAAAAAGCTGAGTTGACAAATACCTGTCCTCTGTGTCGGGAAGAAGAACAACAATAACCTTGCCCCTGTTTTCCGGTCTTTTGGCAAGCTCAGCTGCCGTCCATACAGCCGCACCGGAAGAAATTCCAACAAGAAAACCCTCTGTATGTGCAATTTTTCTTCCTGCTTCAAAAGCGGCTTCGTCTTCAACCTTTATAATTTCATCATAAACCTCTGTGTTAAGAGTTTCGGGGACAAAACCTGCCCCTATACCCTGAATTTTATGAGGTCCGGCTTTTCCTTCAGACAAAACAGGAGAACCGGCCGGCTCAACAGCCACAATTTTAACATTCGGGTTTTTGCTCTTTAAATATTCCCCGACACCTGTAATCGTTCCCCCTGTGCCTACTCCGGCAACAAATATGTCAACAGTTCCGTCTGTGTCTCTCCATATTTCAGGACCTGTTGTTTTCTTGTGATATTCGGGGTTTGCAGGGTTTGTAAACTGGCTTGGTATAAAGCTATCCTCTATTTCATCGGCAATTTCCTGTGCTTTAATAATTGCTCCTCTCATACCCTTAGCTCCGTCTGTCAAGACAAGCTCTGCACCGTAGGCTTTAAGTAAATTTCTTCTTTCAATGCTCATAGTCTCCGGCATAGTTATTATAATTCTGTAGCCCCTTGCCGCCGCAACAGAAGCAAGCCCGATGCCCGTATTTCCCGATGTGGGCTCTATAATTACTGTGTTGGGGGTTATTTTTCCCTCTTTTTCCGCTTTGTCAATCATCCCTACGGCAATTCTGTCTTTAACAGAGCCGGCAGGGTTAAAATATTCCAATTTGGCAAGCAAAACCGCTTCCAAATTATTTGCCTTTGAGAAATTACCCAGTTCAAGCAAAGGCGTATTCCCTATAAGGTCTGTAATTCTTTTATAAATTTTAGCCATTTCAATTCCTCCTTATTTATATTCCGGTTCGGGTGTGGCGAGGGCAGCACCTCTCCGTCACCCTACGGGTGACACCTCCCCTTAAAAGGGGAGGCTATATTACATAACTGTAATCTCCGAACATTCTGTATTCCGACGGAGGCACTTCATATTCCTTTTTGAAAAGTCTTGAAAAATAACCCATATCCTTATAGCCCAGCCTTTCGGATATGTCTGTTATTTTTAATTTTGTTTTCTACAGAAGGTATGCCGCTCTTTTCATTTTAACAACCGTTACATAATCCACAAATCTTATTTTGGTATGTGCCGTAAAAACCGTGCTTAAATATGTACTGTTTATATGAAGCTCCGCTGCAATATCCTTTTGACGAAGACTGCTTTCCGGGCTGCTGAGAATATACTGTATACCCCCCCCCGAATTTTTTCATCGTCTGCCTTAGGAGAAAGCCTGCAAAACTCACCGAACAAATCTCCTAAAATTTTACGGTATCTGTCCTTATATGTATTTTGATCTCCCTCATTTATGCTGTCTAAATTATAAAACGTGTGAGGGTCAATATACAAATCAAGCCACTCGTAGATATTGAAAACATCTTCAATTACGCTGCTGCATATGCTCCTTGCCTTTTTGTCGGCAGCTATAACATCAAATCCATCATCGTAAATTTTATCAAGCATTTCGTCTATATACCTGTGGATATTATAATTTCTGTCCTTGAAAAAGGCGAGTATGTTTTCTTTATAACATACCTCCTCTGCTCCGCCTTCATAGCTTTCGCTTTTTATTCGGGTAAACATCTGATAAAACTGCGTTTCGTCAAAGGGCATTACAAAATAATCATAAGCCCCTAAAATTATGCCCTGTCTGGCATAGTTAAAGTCGGAAAACCTGCTGCACAAAACAACTCTGCTGCAAAGTCCCTCAGCTTTAGCTGTTCTTAAAAGCTGAAGTCCGTCCATACCCGTTATTCTTATTTCCGTAATAACAAGGTCATATTTTTTCTGCTTCATTTTATTGTGGGCTGTAATTCCGTCATTTGCTATGTCTTCAATTACAAATTCCGAAGCCTCTCCCCAAATGTGCAAAGCTTCTATTTGCCTAAGCAGTTCATCGCTGTCATATACAAATAATGTTCTGTACATTAAGTCAGCCCCCTTTCTTTTATCGGGCTTAAAAAGGCAGTTTTTCGTTTACATACTCAAGAGCCGATAAAAAGTCCTCAGTTAAGTCTCTTATATCCTCAATACCTGCGCTTATCCTTATTAAGTCATCATAAACTCCGGCTTTAGCTTGTTCGGTTTCGCTGCTGTGGGCGTATATCGTAGATGACGGGTGAATAACAAGGGTTTTCGTGTCACCGATGCTTGTTATGTTAACTGCATATTTAAGGCTGTTTATAAAGGCAAAGGCTCTTTCCTTTGTATAAAGCCTTAAGGTCAATATTCCGCCGCCTTTGCCGCCCAAAATATCATTTGCTTTTGTATAATAGGGGCTGCTTTTAAGCATAGGATAATTTACCTCTCTTATACCGGCTTTGTTTTCAAGTGCCTCGGCAAGAGCCAAGGCATTTTTACAGTGTCTGTCCATTCTCAAGCCAAGAGTTTCAAGCCCCAAAGAGTTAAAGTAAGCATTCATAGGGCTTAAACAGCAGCCGAAATTTCTGAAAGTATCATTTCTGAGCTTTGCGGTAAAGGCAAATTTGCCCAGATTTAAATATTCTCCCATAACAGGATATTTTTCTTCTGTCCACTTAAAATTGCCGCTGTCGGTAATTATTCCGCTTATAGAATTGCTGCTGCCGTTTATATATTTCGATGAGGAATTTATTATAATATCCGCCCCTAAGTCAATGCCTCTTAAAATATAGGTGGTAGCTGTGGTGATGTCCAATATAAACGGCAAGCCGTAACTGTGGATTAAACCAGCCGCCGCTTTAACGTCTGTTACGTCTAATTTCGGGTTTCCTATTGTTTCGGCAAAAACTGCCTTTGTTTTGGAATTTACAAGGCTTTCAAGTTCGCCTTTTGTTATATCCTCAACTATATGAACCTTAATACCCAGCTTTTCAATGTCCTTAAAAAAATCAAGAGTACCGCCGAAAACGGAAGCCTTTGAAATAATTTCGTCTCCTGCACCGAGAATATTCAGTAAAGCGACAGAGATAGCCGCCATTCCTGATGAAACCGCAACAGAAGCAAGACCGTTTTCCAAATAAGTTATTCTGTTTTCAAATGAGGCAACTGTAGGGTTGCTGATTCTGCTATAGGCATAGCCGGAGGCTTTATTGTGAAAAATTTTTTCTATTTCCTCGGCGGTTTTCTGTCCGAAAGCACTTGACTGATATATGGGTATAAGCGTCGCCCCTGTATTTGTATCGCCTTCAAAATTGCCATGAAGTAAAGCTGTATCATACTTCATAAAACCACTCCTTAAAATGCTCCGCCGCAGCTGTTCATCTCATAGTCGGTCAACTCATGAATTGTGGGGTTATCTCCGCATATGGGGCAGTCCTTAACCTTTTCGGGCAGCTTTATTTTTCTGAATTCCATAGTCAAAGCATTGTATGTAAGCAAATAACCCGTTAAAAGTTCACCCTTTCTCAAAAGATACTTTATGGCTTCCATAGCCTGAAGGCTGCCTATAACTCCGCCCATTGCCCCTACAACTCCCGCCTGTCTGCAGGTAGGAACAGCGTCAGCCGGCGGAGGATTTTTAAATACACAGCGGTAACATGGACCTCTTCCGGGAACATAGGTCATAAGCTGACCCTGAAATCTTATAATTCCGGCATGAGAAAAAGGCTTTTCAGCCATAACACAGGCATCATTTATAAGAAATTTCGCCGGAAAGTTATCTGTTCCGTCAATAACAAAGTCATAGTCCTTTATTAAATCCAATATGTTTTGAGAGCTTACAAAAGTTCTGTAAGTAATAACTTTAACATCCGGATTAATAGCCTCCATAGTTTCCTTTGTGGAAATTACCTTTGCCTTTCCGACGTTAGCCGTTGTATGTATAATCTGTCTTTGGAGATTTGACAGGTCAACCTCGTCTGCATCAGCAATACCTATTGTTCCCACTCCGGCAGCGGCAAGATACATTGCCGCCGGGGAACCCAAACCGCCGGCTCCTATAATAATAACCTTTGAATTAAGCAGTTTTCTTTGCCCCTTTGCCCCTACTTCCTTCAATATAATATGTCTTGAATATCTTTCAAGCTGTTCACCGGTAAATGCCATTATAAACTTCCTCCGCCCATAAAATAAAGAAATTCAACAACATCTTCTTCCTTTAAAACTATACCCTCAAAATCCTTTGCACTGTAAAGCTCGTCATTCGCAGACCCTGTTACATATTCGGGAGTCTCGACCTTTTCCGCTTCAACAAGTCCCTTAAGGGTCAAACCATCTTTATATTCCTTAATTTTTCCGCTTACCGTAATTTTCATTCTTCCTCACCTTTCTCAACAATTAAATCATATGTTCCGTCATCATTTGCCGTAAGTTTTAAAACCCTGTGACCTTCCTCTTTCATTGAACGGGGTACATTCTGCAAGGGCTCGCCGCCGTTCATATGTACGGAAAGAATTTGCCCTGTTTCAAGCTCTTCAATAGCCACCTTAGCCTTAACAAAGGTTACGGGGCATACAACATCTGTTATATCCACATAATCATCTATTTTAATATCATTTGCCGAAGCCATAATAAGCCTCCTTTATTGTTTTTACAAACTCGTCTTTTCCGACTCTTTCAATTGTAAATCTGAAACGCTCACCGGGGTTTGCGTGCTTCTTAAAGAAATCCACCGCAGCATCTATTACAACAAAAAGCTGTTCTTTACTGTGGATAATCGGTATAATCTCTTCACCTTTCCAAACAGTATTTCCGAAAAGACCGCCGAAAGACACTATATAGCCTTCGTTATTTTCCCACGCATCAACAGGACAGGCTTTTGTACATCTTCCGCAGTAGTTGCACTTATCCTCATTTACAATAATTTTACCGCCTTCTGTTGTTATTGCCTTAACCCGGCATATATTTTCACAAACTCCGCAGCTTATACATTTATCAGCTATCCATTTAACCTCTATGCCGCCTTTTTATGCCTATGTCGTTTTCCTCCGCCTTAAGACAGTTGTTTTGACAGCCTGTCACGCCGAATTTGAACTTGTGAGGCAAGTCCATAGCAAAAAATCTTTCACTTATTTCCTCTGCAAGTCCGTATGTATCTATACAGCCGCTTGGGCAGACAGCCTTTCCCTGGCAAGAAGTAACGGTTCTTACTCTCGCTCCGCAGACACCCGGCTCACAGTCTCCCTCGGCAAGCTTTGCCTTAACCTCGTCAATATCATCAAGCCTTATAAAAGGTATTTCAACTCCCTGTCTTGAAGTAAGATGAACATAGCCCTCACCGTATTTTTCCGCCGTTTCAGCTATGGTTAAAAGCTGATTTGAGGTCAGATGACCGCCTACAACCTTTAAACGCAGAGAAAACCTGTTTTTTTGTTTTTGTCGCATAAAACCGCCTTTTTTTAAAACAGAATAATCAACAGCCATATTGAAACCCTCCTTAAATATATTCAATCGGCTCTTCTTCCGAAATATTTCCGTTAATCCTAAATGACTTTAAAACAGGATTTTTCTCGTCCTGAAGTGATAAAATTATATAGCTTGCATTTTTATCATAAGCAAGTCTCTTGTCTTCATCGGAAGGTCTTGAAGGGCTTTCCGGGTGAGAATGAAAGTTTCCCAAAGGAACAAACCCCTTCTTCCTCATATCCTTAACCGCTTCAAGCTGATCCTTAGGGTTCATTGAAAAATGCTCCCTTGAGCGGTCGATATTTTCAAGCACGTATATTTCCTTAACACTCTTTATTCCTTCTGTCTTTGTTCCCCCTATAAGTCCGCAGATTTCCTCAGGCTTGCCTTTTCTTCCGACAGCAACTATTTCATCATAAAATCTTTTGGGAAGTCTAATCACTCTAAGACCTCCCTTACGGCATTCTCCAAAGCGTTTTTGTTTACAAAACCCTTTGTTCTTTTAAATTCCTCACCGCTGTTAAAAAATATAATTGTAGGAGTAGCTTCAATATTATATTTTTTCACCAAGTCTGCTGCAAAAGCCGTATTTGTTTTGGCAAATTTTATGCCGCTGTACTTTTCTTCCAGCTCTCCGAGTAAGGGAGAAAGCATTTTACAGGGAATACACCCGTCAGAATAAAACTCTAAAAGAACAGGCTTTTCGGAGTTTAAAACCTCTGTTTCAAAATTTTCACTCGTAATTTTTTCCATTATCTGCACCTCTTTTATGCACTTATATTCACAAGCCTCGCAGCCGTGTTCATTCTTTTATCATTTAAAATATATTCCGAAAAAACATAAAGCCCTGCAAGAAGTCCTCTGTCACAAACTGTTTCGGAAACAATTGTCCCTTTGTTTATAACTCCGGTCTTTTTACCTTTTATAAATATATCATAAATTCCGGTACTTCTGTATTTTACGCAAATATCCTTTTCGGGTATGTAAAATTCTCCGTAGAACGACAGCTTAAAAGGTTCTCCCTGTGTTTTTATTTTTTCACCTGTTTTAACAAACATTTCACTGCTTCCTAAATGGTTTCTTACTACAAATCCGCCGGTATTTTCGGCAATGTCATAAATAACCCGACCTTTTAAGTCGCATATACATTTGCCTCTTTCAAGCAAGCCTTTATATTTTATTCTGTAAATAATTAATCCGTCATCATCGGCAATGTATCTTTTTAAGCCGGCAGTCTTTTCCCTTAGAATCAAGTTAATTCCTCCTACAGTGAATTGATTTCTAAAGTATATCAAACTTATATTTGTATTTCAACGCAGGCATATGTGAATAAATTTTAAATTTTTTCACATATAGATATAAGTCTGCCTTCATAATTACCGAAGTATAACGTATCACCTATCATTTTAGTAGGTTTTTATGGTATTAT
>JAJQBF010000038.1 GCA_021203425.1 Clostridiales bacterium
TCGGACCTGTCTCTGTTAGAATCTGACGGGTTCGACCAGCGCGACCTTTGCTCCGGTCGTTTTTCAGCTTTTATCAAATTTCTGTTCAAAAATTTGTTTCTGTCCATAAAAATCACATCTCCCGTTTACGGCTTTCCGTAAAAAACCAGCTGTTATGCTTTTATGCCGTATTCGTTCTTTACAAATTTGTCGAAAGCGTCAAAGCTGCGAAGTACCTTTTCTGTGTCGATACAATAAGCCATTCTGAAATATCCGGGGCAGCCGAAACTGTCGCTGGGCACGAGAATAAGATCATACTTCTTTGCTTTCATACTGAAAGCCTTTGCGTCTTCTTCCAATGCCTTGGGGAATATATAAAATGTTCCGCTTGGCTTAACAACCTCAAAGCCTAAGCTTGTAAGCTTGTCATATATAAGGTTCATATTTTTTTCGTAAACCGACAAATCGCTTGTCTTGTCAAGAACTCTCGAAACAGCAAGCTGAATACTTGATGCAGGGCAGTTATGACCTATTCCCCTGCTTATTTGACCGAACATAACCGCAAGAACATCGCTGTCTGTACATCTGGGATTTACGGCAACATAGCCTATTCTTTCCCCGGGAAGACTTAAGCTTTTTGAAAATGAATAACAGGAAAGTGTGTTGTCATAAAATTTGCTTATATATGGGCTGTCTGCTCCGTCAAACAAAATTTCTCTGTAAGGCTCATCACTTATTATAAATATATCATGTCCGAATTCCTTCTGTTTAGCATACAAAATTTCAGCAAGTTTCTTGATTGTTTCCGTTGAGCAAACACTTCCCGAAGGGTTATTAGGCGAATTTATAAGCACAGCCGCAACATTTGGGTTAAGGCAGGCTTCAAAATCGTCAAAGTTAATTTGGAAGTTCTTTGTGTTGGGCTTAACAGCCTTTAAAATTGCTCCTGTTTTGTTTACATATTCGTTGTATTCAGGGAAATAAGGAACAAAAGTCAAAACTTCGTCGCCTGGCTTTGTTACGGATCTTAAAGCGTGGGCAATAGCCCCTGCTGCGCCTGATGTCATAAAAATATGCTTTGTTTCATAGTCCATACCGAATCTTTTGTTAAGACTTTCCGCAACTGCGCTGCGAACGGAGGTAATACCCAAAGAAGGGCTGTAGCCGTGAACGGCAACGGGATCGCTGTTTTTTACAACATCTAAAAGAGCCTCCGTAAATTCATTTGCACAGGGCACGCTGGGGTTTCCCAGACTGTAGTCGAATACATTTTCATATCCGATTTCCTTTCCCCTTTCAGTTGCATACTCGCTTAACTCTCTTATAATAGATTTTTCCGTAAGCATTTTTTTGTAGGTTTCGTTAATCATAGCTGTGTTCCTTTCTGTTTATAATTATATTTAAATTGTTTTCCAATTTGTATCAATTTCGATCTTAAGCTCCGAAAACATATTGTAATACTTTTCCTTCGTAAGCCTTATAATGCCAAGGGCTACAGATTGATTATAGGTATGTGTAACATCGTTTCTTGAATTAAGTGCCGATACCCAAAGATCCTCATCATCTATCATCCCTGCTTTATATGCAGTTTTCAATATTGTTTTTGGAGAACCGGTTGCACTTTCGTTATAGCCGAATTCCTTCAATACTTCTTTCATCATTTTCCAAGCCTGTTCAAAGCAAATACCAAACAAGCCAATTAAACCGGTAGTTTCAACATTTCCGTAAGGTTCTTCATATCTGTATATGTCCTTTAAATTATCTAATGCTGCACAAAAACTATCATACTTTTTCATATAATACAACCCCGTCCTTTTTAATCTCTTCAATGAGTTCCTTTTGACAATATCCATTTAAATCTACAATATCATATTCGAGCAGTGTAGATGTATCTTCTTCGACATCAAGCCAAAAACGGTTTCTGTCTCCACCGGAAACTGCTAAATCTATATCGCTTGTTCTTCGAAAATCTCCTCTTGCTCTCGAACCGAACAATATAACCTTGTCAACATCATATTTCTTTGCCAAAGTTCTGATTTCACCTAAAACTCTGCCACTGATACCTGTTTTTACAGCCTCTCTGTTTACAACACGAACAGGCTCAAGCCCTTCGGTAATTCTCCTTATATTTTCCCAAGCCATAGCATAGCCTCTTGTAAAGCTTGAGGCTGTAACTCCGCCGATATGAGGGCTGAACAGAATTCTGTCTTCAATTTCCTTGTTTTGAGTAAGAAGAACATTGTCACATTTAACAGGCTCGTCCTCAACAGTGTCAAGACCTGCTTTATAAATTTTTCCTCTTTCCATTGCCCTTATAAGGGCGTCACTGTCTATAAGTTCTCCTCTTGAGGTGTTTATAATATAAGATCCGTCCTGCATCTTATTAAAAAACTCATCATTTACCATATGCTTTGTCTTTTCCGTAACGGGAAGATGAATACTTATCATATTACACTTACTAAGCAGCTCATCAAGAGGAAGGTATTTTGCGTTATATTCTTTTTCCAACTCAGAGTCGGCTCCCGAGGTGTTGGTAAAATATGTTTCAGCTCCGAAAGCCGCCGCAAGCCTTGCCGTACATTTGGCAATATCACCGAAACCCAAAAGCCCTATTTTGAAATCGGAAAGTTCATATAAATTGCCCTCTTTCATATAGTTTTCTTTTGTGATTATCTGACGTCCTTCTCTGACGTCGGTGTCTCCCTGTTTTACGTTTCTCAAAAGCCCAAGCATAAGCAGAACAGTCTGTTCCGCCACAGCCATAGCGTTCATACCCTTACAGTTGCAGACGTAAACACCTTTTCTTCCGGCAGCGTCAACATCAAAAAAATTATAGCCTACTCCTTCCGAGTGTATCATCTTTAAATTGGGCATACCGTTTATAACACCTGCCGAAACCGTTCCCATAGCATCGGCAATTATAAAATCGGCATCTCCGCCGGCTTTCAAAATTTCTTCGTCCGAAAGCCCCATGGGTATGTCGGCAATTTCAAAGCTGTTTGTAAATTCGTCTGTTTTTGTATATTTTTCAACATTGCCTTTCTTGCCCATATGTAATATTTTCAATGCAATACCTCCTATTCATAAACAACACCGTAGTCCCCTCGGCAGTCTGTCACCTTATAGCCTATTCTTTCGATTCTGCCTCTTAAACAGGCGCTGCACTCCGCCGCCTCTTCTCCCATACAGATTTTATTGTCATAGAGAGAATATTTTTTCCTTACTCTAACAGGGGATAAATTAGGCATAAGCACATTTGCTCCGGCAAGAATTCCCTTTTCCCTTCCCATAGGGTCCATTGTACCCAAAGCCGTTGTTGCCGGAAGGAGAACCTTCGGGAAAATCAGCCTTAAAACAGAAAGCAGAACAAGGGTATCGTCAACACTTCCGGATTTAAAATCTTTAAAAGGGGTATCCTTATGGGTTATAAAGGGACCTATTCCTATCATATGGGGCTGTAAATTTTTCATAAATTTTATGTCTTCATATATACACTCTACAGTCTGAAACGGTGAACCTACCATAATTCCGCAGCCTGTCTGATAGCCTATTTCTTTTAAATTATATAAACATTGTTTTCTGTTTTCAAGTGACATAAAGGGAGGATGAAGCCGCCTGTAGTGATTATTATCGGCGGTTTCGTGTCTTAACAAATATCTGTCGGCGCCTGCCTCAAAAAGTCTTTGATAGCTTTCCTTTGACCTTTCCCCCAAGGAAAGAGTAACGGCACAGTCGGGGCACTCCTTCTTTATGTTCATTATGATTCTTTCTATTACATCGTCAGTGTAATATTCGTCCTCGCCGCCCTGTAAAACAAAGGTCATAAAGCCCAGCTTACGTCCTGTTTTGCAGCATTCTAAGATAACATCTTCTTCAAGTCGGTAGCGCTCCGCTTTGCTGTTGCTTTTTCTTATTCCGCAGTAAAAGCAGTCATTTTTGCAAAAGCTTGATATTTCTATAAGCCCACGAAGATAGATATTTTTTCCGAAATTTTCCGTGCCTACCTGACGGGCTTTTGCAAAAAGTTTTTCTCTTTCTTCTTCGGAAAAGGCAAAAACAGCCTTAAGCTCGTCTAAAGTCAAATCTCTGTCTTTGTAAATTCTTTCGATAATTTTATTCATAGCCTATCAAATCCCTTATAATTTCTCCTGCCATAATAAGCCCTGCCGCCGGCGGTACAAATGAAATACTCCCGGGGATACTTCGTCTGCTGTTTTCGCCTTCCCTTGACAAATCAACAAGGGGCTTTAGGGGTTCTTCCTTTGAATAAACAACCTTAAGCTTTTTAACTCCTCTTTTTTTAGCTCTCTTCTCATAACCTTTGCCAAGGGGCAAACCGATGTTTTATAAATATCGGCGATTTCAAATCTTGAGGGGTCAAGCTTGTTTCCCGTTCCCATTGAGCTTATTATTTTTGTTCCGGCGGTCTGCGCTTTTAAAACAAGTTCTATTTTTGCCGTTACTGTGTCAACACAGTCGGCAATGTAAGAGTATTTCGTAAAATCAAAACAATCGGAGTTTTCAGGCAGAAAAAACATATTGTAAACATTCACTTCGGCGTCGGGATTAATTTTTTTAATTCTTTCAGCCATAACTTCTGTTTTAAGCCTGCCTGTTGTTTCCGAATCCGCAATGATCTGTCTGTTTATATTTGTTATATCAATTCTGTCGTTGTCGATAAGGTCAAACCGTCCGATGCCGCTTCTTGCCAGTGTTTCGGCAGCATAGCCGCCTACACCGCCTATTCCGAAAACAGCGACATAAGAGTTTTTAAGCCGTTCCAAAGCTTTCTTACCCGTTAAAATTTCAGTTCTTAAAAATCTGTCGTCCATAGAAATATATCTCCGTGTTTATACATATAATTATACAACTTTTTTATAATGTGTCAATTGAAAATAAGGCGGGAAAAGTTTAAAACCCCAAGATTTTTATTATAACCGCCGCTGTCAAAAACAGCACTCCGGCGCTCATAAGTATATAATCATCTCTTTTATATTTTAACCGAACATATTTCGTTCGCCCTATGTCTCCTCTGTAACACCTTGCCTCCATAGCCACAGCCAAATTATCGGCTGTCCTGAAAGATGAAACAAAAAGGGGAATAAGAAGGGGAATCATACTTTTTGCTTTTTGAATAATATTCCCTTGGTCAAAGCTTGCCCCTCTTGACATCTGCGCCAGCTTTATTTTTTCAAGTTCGTCAAAAAGAGTAGGCACAAACCTTAAAGCTATAGTTATCATCATAGCTATATCGTGAGCCGGAACCCCGACTTTTTTAAGAGGGGTTAAAAAGCTTTCTATTGCGTCTGCAAGGGCAAGGTAGGTTGTTGTCAGTGTTAAAATCGATGACATAATTATAAGTACAGACAGCCTTATCATAATTTTGACCGCCGAAAACAGCCCCTCATCGGTTATTGTAATTATTCCGGCTTTGAAAAGTATATTTCCGTCTCTCGTAAATAACACATTTATAAGTACTGTAAATATAATTAAAAACAAAACTCCTTTAAGCCCCTTTATAAGAAGTCTGAAAGGTACCTTTGAAAGCCATACCCCCAAAAGCAGTATTAGAACGCAAAGACTGCAGCCCAAAAGAGAACTGCTTGCAAAAAGCCCTATTATATATAAAAACAAAAATATTGTTTTCGCCCGGGGGTCTAAG
>JAJQBF010000017.1 GCA_021203425.1 Clostridiales bacterium
GCTTTGTAATATCAGTATGTAAAAATTACACAAACCAACACCCTTTAGGTTTTTAACTTAGCGGAGTTGGTCTTTTTGCGATGTAAAATTATTCCTTTATTTTCTAATAGACATATCATTCGATTTAAAAATGCCCGACTTTGAAAATCAGGGCATTTTCTTTTATTTTACATACAGACCGTTTCAAAATCAGCCCTTTTGTGAATTTCTTCTCTGTGAAGACAATATATTAAGTCTTACAATAAAATCCTGTTTATTCTTTTTAACAATAACATCAAGTATAAGTCCTATTGCAAATGACAAAACTCCCACTATGGCACAGCCCAGTGAAAAAATAAGCGTAGGAAATCTGGGAACCATATGTGTTTCAAAATATTCTGCAAGAACGGGAGCAAACATAATTACCGCAATAATTATAAAAACTGCTGCAATAGCACCGAAAAACATCATAGGACGGTATTCCTTAAACATAACGGCAATTGTTTTTAAAACCTTCGCTCCGTCACTGAATGTATTCAGTTTGGAAACACTGCCCTCGGGTCTGTCTTTAAAATTAATGGGAATTTCCTTTATACTGAATTTTTTGTCAAGAGCATTTATTGTCATTTCCGTTTCGATTTCAAAACCGCCGGACACAATAGGCATCATTTTAACAAATTCATAGCTGAAAGCACGATAACCCGTCATAATATCCTGTATATTGCTGTTAAAAAGACCGTTTATCAAATTTCTGATAAGTTTATTTCCGAAACCGTGAAACATACGCTTGTTTTCCTGAAAATAAGTTGAGGAAAGTCTGTCGCCGATTACCATATCATAGCCTTCATTAAGCACTAAATCAGCCATTTCCCTTGCGTGTTCAGCTGAATAAGTATCATCACCGTCAGTCATAATATAACAGTCTGTGTCAATCTGCCTGAACATACTTCTAACCACATTGCCCTTACCCTGACGGTATTCCTTTCTTACTACTACTCTTTCGCCTAAAGACGAGGCTATTTCATAAGTTTTGTCGGTGGAATTATTGTCATAGACATATATTACGGCTTCGGGCAAAGCCTTCATAAAGTCCGTTGCAACCTTTTCAACTGTTTTTTCCTCGTTATAACAGGGTATAAGAACAGTTATACTTTTTTGTTTTTCCATAGTTTTGACCTCCAAAAAATTTCACAGCCAAAAGGTGAGCGCAGATGCGATAGAATAGTAAAAATTGGGATTTGTTACTTCGTGAGATAAATTTGCCGATACAAGCAACACCGCAAAGTTATAACACATACACAGACCGCAAAGCAAAGATGTTCCGAACATAAGCCCTTTATTATTATCAAATTTTTCTATAAGAGCAAGAACCGTTATAGCCGCCGGTATCAGCATAAAATAGGAATAATCCAAATAATATCTGTAAAGAACCCCTGCCATTTCCGTATCTGCACAGGCAATAATAAATGAAAATACCATACAGCAGACTGCAAAAGCGAAAATACCCTTTTCCTTAAGCTCGTTTTTAACTGTCTTTATAAGCAGAAGAACCAACAAAACAGGCTGTGCGGCAAATATTCCTCCGAACATTGTTTCAGCTGTAGTGGTTCCCATATAGTTGTTTGAAAGATTCGCAGCCGTAATAAAGGGGAATTTTGCATATGTGACGGGGAGCTGGAGAAAATAACAGAATATTCCGAAGGGAAGTCTGCCCAAATTCATGCCTCTCTTTGTCATATCATTTGTTGTCAGGTTATAGTTTGCTCCGAAGTCAAAGGGTGAGCCGAAACGTACATAGTTATACCACATAACAACAGCGGCAACAATAACATAGGGCAATATAAAAGCAGCTGTCTCCTTCCATGCCTTTTTTGAAAACAATTCTCTTTCTTTAAAGGTTTTGTTCCAAAACAGGGGAACTGCCAGAAATGAGCCTAACAAAAGCTGAGGACGGCAGCCGGCAACCAGAGCCATACATAAAGCCCCTGCCCCGAGTTTTATAATCCGACCGGCTTTTTTACTGCTGTCATAAGCCGTAAACCAGAAGTAAAGCCCCATTATTGTAAGAGTAAGCCCCATTGTTATGGGCATAGCGTACATATCCGCCTTTTTCAAAGCAAATATTATGCCGCTTGATGCCGCAAGAACTTCGCTTAACAAAATATAATTTATAAAAGAAATATTCTTAAACAGTTTTTTAACCAAAGCCCTCATAAAGGCAAAAGATAATATTATAAACAGTGAAATGTTTATAAGAACACCCATATGAGTGGGGAAGTCTTCGCCGGTTATTACCTTATAAGGCAAGTAGTACGTCAATACGGGAAGTGCGCCGTAATAAACATAATATTTTCCGTTGTAATATGCATGATCCCATCTGGCACTTGTTCCGTTTTCGCTCATAACACGGCTTCTTTCATTTGTATCATAGGGATTTTCCATATCGATAAGTGCCTGGGGAGGCTCGTCATAATCCAAATAAACGTGACCGTTTAAAAAGGCATCTGTAAGACGCTGGTACTGCTGATGAAATGACATTTCTATATTTACAAACTGGGGGTTTGTCAGGGCAGTTCCGAAGGCTATAATTGCATTAAAAGCCACAAGAGCGACTGTTATACCGTTCTGCATACTGCTTTTAACATTAAATTTTACGTCACACAGCTTTGAACCGAATCTCACCAAATAAGCCAAAACAAAAAGTGCAAAAAAGAAACAAATTCTTATTATACTTAAACTGAAAGGAACCTGTTTATTAACCGCAACTGAATTCAGCTGAAGAGTCTGGTTGTCAACTCCGTTGAATTTGATTTTCAGCTTGTCACTTTTTCCGGCAGTGTGCATTTTTATATATTTTGTTCTTTCAACACCTTCGGCAATAACTCTTTCGGGCAAGTCGATGTATTGTGCGTTGGCCTCATCGGTTACGCTTATAACAACGGCAACCTTCTGAAAATCGTGACCTATGCCGTTTCTTTGCAGGCTTTCATCATCGTTTCTTTTGTCTCTGACATCAATATATACATTGTCAATGTCTGTGTCCAAACCGGCAAATTCTATCCATTTATCACCGCTCGATTCTATTTTAATTTCTCCGTTATCGGAAACAGTAACTCCCGAACCGCAGGTAAATTCATAAAGATCGGTTGTTTCATATTCCGAGCCTTCAAAAAAGCGCCAGTTAAACAGAAAAATTTCCATAATTATTACAATAAGGAAAATAATTAAAAACGGTTTATATTTCAATTGACCGTCTGTGCCGTTTTTGTTTTTGGCTTTCATTTACGTTTCCTCCATTATACGCTGCTTCAATTTAAAAGAGAATGCCCCGAAAAGTCCAAGGCATTCTCTGTATATAGCCTTTTATCAGCCGTTTATAAGTTTGTTTGTATCCTGAGCGATCATAAGCTCTTCATTTGTGGGGATAACAAAAACCTTGATAGGTGAGTCTTCTGTTGAGATACACTGAGCCTTGCCTCTCTGTGAATTCTTCTCGGGGTCAAGCTTGATGCCTAAGAATGTAAGATAATCACAGATAGCCTGACGACTTGAACCTGAGTTTTCGCCTAAACCGGCTGTGAAAACAATAGCGTCTGCGCCGTTTAAAGCTACAAGATATTCGCCTATAAACTTAGCTACTCTGTAGTGGAAAGCGTCAAGAGCAATCTGAGCTCTTTCGTTTCCTTCTTCAGCTGCTGCGCCTAAGTCTCTGAAGTCTGAAGAAACGCCGGAAAGACCTAAAACGCCTGACTGCTTGTTCATAAGGTTATCAGCCTCGGCAGCTGTCATATTTTCAGCGTCCATAATGAATTTAACAATAGCGGGGTCAATATCGCCGCATCTTGTTCCCATTATGATACCTGCAAGAGGAGTAAGACCCATTGTTGTGTCTACAACCTTGCCTTTGTCAACAGCTGCAAGTGAGCCGCCGTTTCCTAAGTGGCAGGTAATGATTTTAACTTCTTCGGGAGCCTTGCCCATAAGCTCGGCACACTTAAGTGAAACATATTTATGACTTGTTCCGTGGAAACCGTAGCGGCGGATTTTATGCTTTTCATATAATTCATAGGGAAGAGCATACATATAAGCCTTAGCAGGCATAGTCTGATGGAAAGCTGTATCGAAAACAGCAACCTGGGGAACACCGGGCATAAGCTTTTCACAAGCATTGATACCTATTAAGTTAGCCGGGTTATGTAAGGGCGCAAGACTGCAGCAGTCTTCAATAGCTGCCTTAACCTCGGGAGTAATTATAACTGATTTAGCAAAGCTTTCGCCGCCGTGGACTACTCTGTGACCAACGCCGCCGATTTCGGAAATATCGGAAATTACGCCGTGATCCTTATCAAGAAGAGCCTCCATAACTGCCTTAACGGCTACGTCATGGTCGGGAAGGGGAGCTTCACTTACATATTCGGGCTTGCCCTCGGGTTCATGCTTTAATCTTCCGTCGATGCCTATTCTTTCACAAAGACCAACAGCCAAAACATCTGTTGTGTCCATATCGATAAGCTGATATTTAAGAGATGAACTTCCGCAGTTTAACACAAGAATTTTCATATTTTAACTTCTCCTTATTTCAAATAAAATTTAATTATTCAGCGCTTTCTTAACCGTTTGCCTGAGCCTGAACACAAGTAATAGCAATAACACCTACGATATCGTCAGCCGAACAGCCTCTTGAAAGGTCGTTTACGGGCTTAGCAAGACCCTGTGTAGCAGGACCGTAAGCCTCTGCCTTAGCAAGTCTCTGAACTAACTTATAGCCGATGTTTCCTGCGTCTAAGTCGGGGAAAACAAGAACGTTTGCCTGACCTGCAACAGCTGAACCGGGAGCCTTTGAAGAACCTACTGAAGGAACCATAGCTGCGTCTGCCTGAAGTTCGCCATCAAGAAGAATGTCGGGGCGAAGTTCTTTAGCCTTTGCTGTAGCTGCAGTAACCTTGTCGATGTCTGCGTGCTTAGCGGAGCCCTTTGTTGAATGTGAAAGCATAGCAACCTTGGGTTCAGCCTGAACAAGAAGTTTGAAGGAATCAGCTGCTGAGCAGGCAATAGCTGCAAGCTCGTCGCTTGTGGGGTTCTGTGAAAGACCGCAGTCTGAGAATACGAATGTACCTTTTTCGCCTAAGTCACAGTTAGGAACAACCATAACGAAGAATGAAGAAACAGTTGAAACGCCGGGCTTAGCTTTGATTATCTGAAGAGCGGGACGAAGAACGTCTGCTGTAGCGTGACAAGCGCCTGAAACCATACCGTCGGCAATACCCATTTTAACAAGAACAACACCGAATGTAAGATAGTCGCTCTTTAAAGCGGCTGTTGCCTTTTCTTCTGTCATACCCTTAGCCTTACGAAGTTCAACTAAGAGATTTACCATATCATCGAACTTTTCATAGGTTTCGGGGTCGATAATAGTTGCCTTTAAAGCATTGGGGTAGTCTTTAGCTATAGCCTCGATTTCAGCCTTGTTTCCTACAAGGATAATATTAGCTATACCCTCTGCGATAGCCTTGTCGGCAGCCTCGATTGTTCTCATATCATTTGTCTCGGGAAGAACTATTGTCTTTATGTCAGCCTTAGCTCTTGCCTTTGTTGTTTCCAAAAAACTCATTTTTATAAACTCCGTTAGTTTTT
>JAJQBF010000033.1 GCA_021203425.1 Clostridiales bacterium
CAACTACATATTACTTTTTCAATGCAACACAATTATATATTAAGTTGCTATGACATAATCTGTCAACCTTGAATCATTTTTTCAGGGTTTTTTTGTGCAAAAAAATAAAACTCCGGTTTGATATAATTTCAAAGCCGGAGCCGATTTATTTTCAGTCTATAAGTTTAAATCTCTCGAGTATTCCTATCATTTTCCTGCCCATAGGCAAAAGTATAAGATCCTCACGTTTAAAGCCTTTCATAAGGGCAAGAGCAATTACAAAAATCACTATAGCCGCCAAAATTGCAAAAATCGTACAAATTGAATTATAAGGCAGAACCATATACAAAAGTTTGTATATGCCTAAACAGCCTGCGCCCATAATAAGAGAGACTATAAGAGGCTTTAGCAAAATAGACACAAAGTCATATTTTATGCCGGCTGCTTTCTTAAGAGCATACATATTAAGAAGAGCCGCCACAATATAACAGCCTATAGTACTTATTACTGCACCCTTTACGTTTACCGAAGGAATAACAATAAGTACGTAATTAAGGGGTATTTTTATAAGCGCCCCTATAAGAGCGTTTACGGCAGGAATATAAACCTTTCCCATACCCTGTAAAATTCCCGTTTCTATTTGATATAAAGCAAGGAAGATAATGCTTATTGCTCCAATGGCAAGAAGCTCGCCCCCTTCGGGATAGCTGGGAAAGAGAAGGTGAAGAATCTGATCCGCCAGTGCCCCCATACCTATAGCGGCAGGGATTGAAATTATCATAGTGAGCCTGAGAGAGGTGTTTACCTTTGCCTTTACAGCCGCCTTATCCTTCATAACAACACTTGCGGCAATATTGGGAAGAACCGCTGTTGCAAGGGCTGTTGAAATTGAAACAGGCAAAGTTGTAAGGGTGACATATTTTCCCGTCAGCTGACCGTACAAAATGTCCGCCTGCTGTGAGGTAAAACCTCCGGCGGCAAGTCTCGTCATAACCATTTTCATATCGATAAGGTTTGTCATCGAGAAAATTGCCGTACCGGTTATAATGGGAACGGCTGTTTTGAAAAGCCTTACGGCTATTTTTCTGCCTTCCTCAACGGCATAGCCCCCCTTGTCAGCCGAAAACACATCCTTATAATGCTTTTTAGTTACAATGCTGAATATAACAATTGCAATAAGTCCGGCAAGGGCGCCTATTCCCGTACCCATTGTTCCGCCGGCGGCGCCCATCTCTATACCGTAGCCTATTAAAAGCCAGGCAAGATAAACGCTGAAAAAGGCATTGAAAATCTGTTCAACAACCTGTGAAACCGCCGTAGGAACGGTTGTGTTAAGCCCCTGAAACCAGCCTCTGTAAACCGACATTATAGCACATATAAAAACCGTAGGGGCAAGACTTATAAGCGTATAAACACTTCTGGGACTTCCTATAACATTTGCAAGCCATTCGGCGCCGAAAAACATAACCGCCGTACCTATAAGCCCCAGTGTTCCGGCTGTAAAAAGGGATACTCTGAAAATCTTGTTTGCGTTTTTATATTCTCCCAAAGCCACCTTTTCCGAAATCATTTTTGAAATAGCCGCCGGAAGACCGGAGGAACTTAATATAAGGAAAAAGGTGTATATATAATAGCCTGCCGCATATATGCCGTTGCCTTCGTCCCCTATCATATTTGTAAGGGGAACCCTGTAAACAAAGCCCAAAAGCCTTACAAGCATACTGGCAGCCGCTAAAATCGCCGCCTGTTTTACAAAGGAGCCGCCGGATTTTTTTGTTTTTTTGCCCATAAAATACCTCAATCCAATCTTATATCATACATAACTGCCGTAACAGTTCAGCCAAACTACTCGCAAAGCGTCTGCTTCGCAGCCGGCGCCGCTTCACGGCTCTATTTTTGCTCGTATTTTGGCGCTCCGCTCGTGTCTTATACAAAAGTTTCCTAAGTGCGTCAACACCCACGGAAACTTTCGTATAAGACACGGCTGAACTGTTACTTTATTTTCTATGTGCCTTTCTTCTTGCAACGGGGTCAAGAAGTTTCTTTCTTATACGAAGATTTTGAGGGGTTACCTCTACAAGCTCGTCTTCGGCTATAAAGTCAATACACTGTTCAAGGCTCATATTTAAATGAGGGACCAGTTTCAAAGCTTCGTCGGAGCCTGCCGCACGGGTATTTGTAAGCTGTTTTCTCTTACATACGTTTACTTCGATATCGCCGGAACGGGAGTGTCTGCCTACAACCATACCGCTGTAAACTCTGACACCGGGACCTATGAAAAGGTCGCCTCTTTCCTGTACATTAAAAAGACCGTAGGTAATAGATTCGCCGTCTTCAAAAGCAATAAGAGAACCCTGTGTTCTTGAAAAAATATCTCCCTTGTAAGGCTCGTAGCCGCTGAAAAGAGTGTTCATAATTCCCGTTCCTCTTGTGTCTGTAAGGAATTCGTTTCTGTAGCCTATAAGACCTCTTGAGGGAATACTGAATTCAAGCCTTGTATAGCCGTCCTTCGAAAGGGACATATTTGTCATTTCACCCTTTCTCGTACCTAATTTTTCAATAACCGCTCCCACATATTCTTCGGGAACATCTATTGTTACTATTTCAACAGGCTCCATCTTTTTGCCGTTTTCCGTTTTGAAAAGAACCTCGGGGCGTGAAACCTGAAATTCATAGCCTTCTCTTCTCATCGTTTCAATAAGAATCGATAAGTGAAGTTCGCCTCTTCCCGAAACCTTGTAACACTCGGCAATATCCGTTTCCTCCACTCTCAAAGAAACGTCTGTGTTAAGTTCCTTGAAAAGCCTGTCTCTTAAGTGACGGCTTGTTACAAACTTGCCCTCCTGACCTGCAAAGGGGCTGTCGTTTACGCTGAAAGTCATAGAAAGAGAGTAGGTTCTGAAATTTTGTTGTATTCAAGGGGCAAGGGGTTAGCCACTGAGGTTATTGTATCCCCAATGTGAATTTCGGGCATACCCGAAACGGCAACTATAGCCCCTACGGAGGCCTCTTTAATTTCGATTCTTTCAAGACCCTCAAATTCGTAAAGCTTTGTTACCTTTATTTTTTCCATTTTGTCGGGGTCGTGGTGGTTTACAATAGCAACTTCGTCTCCTGTTTTGATAACACCGTTTTCAACTTTGCCTATGCCTATTTTTCCTACATAGTCGTTATAATCGATTGTTGTAACAAGAATCTGAAGGTCTGCCTCGTCATCGCCTTCCGGCGCCGGAATATGCTCAACAATTGTGTCGAAAAGAACCTTCATATCATCAGCCGCCATAGCCTCTTCGTAGGTTGCGCCGGCTTTACCCTCTTTTGCCGAGGCAAAAACGAAGGGAGAATCAAGCTGGTCGTCGCTTGCGTCAAGCTCCATAAAAAGCTCTAAAATTTCGTCTACAACCTCGTCGGGTCTTGCCTCGGGTCTGTCGATTTTGTTTACGCAGACAACAACAGGCAAGCCCAAGGAAAGAGCATTTTTAAGAACAAACTTTGTCTGAGGCATAGCCCCCTCGAAAGCGTCTACAACCAAAACAACACCGTTTACCATTTTTAAAACACGCTCAACCTCGCCGCCGAAATCAGCGTGACCGGGAGTGTCTACTATATTTATTTTAACATCGTCATAATAAACAGAAGTGTTTTTTGAAAGAATTGTAATTCCTCTTTCTCTTTCAATATCCCCCGAGTCCATAACTCTTTCTCTTATAACCTGATTGGAACGGAAGGTTCCGCTTTGTTTTAAAAGCTCGTCTACAAGAGTTGTCTTGCCATGGTCAACATGGGCAATTATGGCAATATTTCTTATGTCTTCTCTTTTTTGTAACATAAATATCTCTCTTTTCTTTAAAATACTTAATTTTAAAATATTTAATATAGTACAGTTCAGCCTAAACACTCGCAAAGCGGCTGAACCGGTGCTTTACACAATCTTAAATATTGTAACACACCCAAAAATCTTTTTCAACCTCATTAAAGCGTAATTTATCTACAAAATTTAAAACATAATCTCAAAAAATTTATGTACATTTTCCACTTTTCCGCCTGCGGAGCGGTTCGGAAAGACTTTTTAAAGAGGTGATTTTTTAATTTTGGCAAACTGACGTGGATAAGCTTTGGGGGTATGTTTTATCTTTTTTATAAAGACAAGTGTGTGGGTAAAGTCGGAAATTGTGACTTTTTCAGTTTTTTCGATTTTTCCGCCTAAAACTTCAATGGCTTTTTTTGCCTTCTTAAGCTCTTCCTCGGGGGACGGTCCCTTTAAGGCTGTAAAATATCCCCCCGGCTTTACGAATGGTAAGCAAAGCTCTGACAAAACCGCCATATCGGCTACGGCTCTCGAAACGGCAAAATCAAAAGCCTCTCTCAAAGGGGGCTTGGCTGCCTCTTCGGCTCTTTGGTGAATACAGCTTACGTCATTCAAGCCTAAAACCGAAACAACTTCTTTTAAAAAAATAACTCTTTTGTTTAAGCTGTCAAGAAGTGTCAGCTTAACTGTCGGCTCGGCTATTTTTAAAGGCAAACCGGGAAAGCCTGCGCCTGTACCTACATCTATCAGCGTTTTGTTTTTCAAATCGGCAAATTTGAGAAGTGAAAGACTGTCTAAAAAATGTTTAAAAGCTATCTCCGACTCATCGGTTATAGCAGTTAAATTTATTTTTTCATTCCATTCAAGGAGCAAATCTTTGTAAACCTCAAAAGCCTCAGCGGCCTTTTCCGAAATTCCGTTTTTAATTAAAATTTCTTTCATATATAAATACCTCTGTGTGTTCTCCGTTTTTGTGATGTTTCTTCATATTATATATTATATTTTACACAATTTCAATACCCGATGCCGACATTTCTCCGTAATAAAAAACTTCCTCATTCGGGTCTGCAAAAACAGATTTTATATCCGTAATTTTGCATATCTGCCCGAAAAGGAAGTTTCAGGTTATTTTTCACAACAATGAACATTGGGGAAATGTAAGCTGCAAAGCGGTGTCATTTAATCAGTAAAGAAACCCGTTTCCCCTTATATTTTCCGCCCCTCTCATACCTATGCCGTCGTTTCCCTCAAAAAGACTGCCGGCTCTGTTTGTTATTGTTCCGCCATCTACAGCGTCATCGCCGTTTTCAGCAGCTCCGTTTCCGTCCGTAATGTCTGTTCCGCCGTTATCTTCGCCTAAGCTGTCTCTGTCTGAAATATCTCCTTCACCGTTTATGCCTTCGCCGCTGTCGTCTGCGCCGCCGTCTTCACTGCCGCCGCTGCTGCTTTCGCTGTTTAAATCTTCATCATTATCCCCTGCCGTATCGCTTTCTTCTTCATTTGTAACATCTTCGCTTTCCGATGTTTCCATTGTCGTTTCTGCTGTGTCGGTTTCACTGCCTGTATCACTTCCGCTGCCGCAGCCTGTTAATGTCAGCAAACCGATTATCAAAACAAGGGCGGTTAAGCCGCAGTTTATTTTCTTCATCATTGAAATACCTCCGAATTATATTTAAATTTGTTTTACTGCAATAATATTATTGCCCGTGATAATATTAT
>JAJQBF010000048.1 GCA_021203425.1 Clostridiales bacterium
AAATAGGATAATTAAAGATGCAGGGCAAAAAAGGTAAAATCAAAAATGAAAAAAAGAATAAAAAAATAAAAAAACGCTCGGGGGTAAAAAGCTATATTAAATTTATATCCATCGTATTAATTATACTTTTGGTATATGTTATAGGTATGGGTGTATGGTTTGGTTTATACATGAAATCCAAAATAGACCAAAACAAAGAAATTGTGGCAAATGAACAGGAGATCGCCCTTCAGCAGTCCCTTGATGCAGTCAGCGAGGCTGTTGCCTCAGAGGCGGAAAAGGCCGAAACCGAGCTTGCCCAGGCAAATATTTTGGGAAGTATTCCCGATAAAACCTTCTTCGGTATATACGGTGTTGACCAGGAAACAGAAGCCCTTTCGGACGTTATAATCGTGGCTTGTTTTGACAAAAACACAAGAAAAATAAATGCCCTTTCCATACCCAGAGACACTTACGTTACTTTGAGCAACGGTATTTACAATGAAATGAAGGCAGACGGTCATTATGCGCCCAAAATAATGAAAATAAATGCTGTTCACTCATGGGGAGCGGAAGACGGCGACAAATATCTTACGGAAGAGCTTGAGGAGATGTTGGGTATACCTCAAATTTCCTATTATATTACTGTAAATATCGAGGCTTTTCAGAAGATAGTTGACGATATAGGAGGAATAACATTAGACGTTCCTTCGGATATGTATTATTCCGATGCAACCCAGGATTTATATATAGATCTTAAGGCTGGTGTTCAGACACTTGACGGTTATAATGCAATGTGTCTTGTACGTTTCAGAAAATATGTAAACGGTGATGTAGACAGAGTTCAGGTTCAGCAGCTGTTCTTAAGTGCCCTTTTGGAACAGGCTTTAAGCACTGAAAATATTATAAAAAATATAGATAAATACGTTGAAACCTTTATGACATATGTCAGAACGAATATGTCTGTTGCAGATGCCCTTAAATATACACCTTTCTTCCCTGTTTTGACAACGGAAAGCCTTACTATGGCTATACTGCCCGGAGGTTTCAGAGACGGCGACAGCGGCTATTTCATAAACTCCGAATATACGGCTAAGCTTGTGGATATTCTTTTCTATGACGGCGACGGAAACCCCGATGACTACAGCGGTCTTTCATGGGACGGAACAACAATGGATTCCGCCGAGGCTGTGGCAATGCACGAGGAAAGAGATCTTGACGAGGTAGACAACGGAAACGCAATTCAAAGTTCAATTGATTATACGGAGCTTGCAAGACTTAATGATAAGGAACAGTATATTCAAAAGGTAAAGGATATTATAGAAGACTATCCCGAGCCCTCCGATGAGTCAAAAGAGGTTATTGCACAGTATATTGAGTTTGCCGCCTCGGCATACTGTTACAGGGCATACTATTCAAACGGAGACAATACCGCTAAAGTAGATGCTGATTCTGTTTCCGGGCTTAATATGGAGGTAAAGAGTTTTACCGAGGAACTTAAGGAACTTTTTACCGATGTGGAGATAGACTTGTTAAGAGATGTTCTGCCTACGGCAAGAGTTGATATAACCGGTTTTGACTTTGATGAGCCTATAAACATTTATTTAGACGAAAATATAATAAACAGCCTTACGGATATGGACAGGCTTACTCTTCTTGTGGGCGATAATCTTCATATTATCGAGGCAAGAACATCAGACCTTGAAGAAATATTCGAAAAATACGGCTCATTTACGATAACATTTGAAGAAACAACAAACGGTAACTCAATATCCTTTAAAAACCAAGAGGGAGTAAGTATAAACGAGCTGCCGGCGCCTATATATTTCGGTTTTTACACATCTGTTCAGACACCTGCCTGTTATTTATCAACAGATATGAATGTTGAAAATATAGGAGGTCAGTATGACGGAAACAATAAAGTTTTAATGTTTTCCGCTGTCTGCCAGGGAGAGTATATAATACAGGACGTAACAACCACATATGAGGCTCTTTCAGACTATGCAGACGTCAAAGAACAGAGAATAACGGAGTTTTTGACAAGAGGCTTTATGTCAACGGAAAATTTGGACATTGAAGATGATATGGCTGTGGGAGACTTTATGGATATTCTCTCAAAGATGCTTAAGAAAGACGCTGACGAAGTTTTGTCATCACTTAATATTCAGAAGGACGGAAAGCTTACAAACGGTCAGCTCCTTGCTGCCTGCGGTACACTGCTTAATATTATAAAGAGTAATTATTATCCCGAAAATTCGGATTACTATTTGGGTCTTTATAATATAAATGACAATGAGGACGAATATGATCCGGCTGTTGCTTTGGCTATAAGCGCCAACCTTGTCAGCTATAAGGGAGATTCCTTCAGATGCAGCGAAGATGCACTTCAGGGGGATATTCTGAATGTCCTTTCAAACACATATAACCTTATTGAGCCTGTTGCTGTTGCGGAATATAATTTCGTGGCAACGGAAATTTCCGAAGAACTTGTTGAAACGGAGGAAACGGGATTTGAGCTTAATGAAGATAATATATTTACAATTGTTGTTTTGTGTCTTTTCGGCTTTGTTGCCCTGCTTATAATTGTTGCTCTTATTACCATAGGGGTTAAAGTGAGGAAGGACGAAAAGCGTGCCGAAGAGGAAGAGGCGGCTAAGGAGGCTGCAAGAGAGGCTGAAAAGGCGAGACTCAGAAAAGAGCTTTACTATTATGAACACAAACAGCAGTCTGAAGGCAGTGAAAAGCCCGAAGAAGACGAAGAGTATGAAGAATATGAAGATGACGATGAATATGATGATGAATACGACGATGAGTATGATGACGATGATGAGTATGATGAAGATGATGAATATTATGATGACGACGAATACGACGAAGAATATGATGACGATGATAAGTATGACGAAGACGATGAATATGACGATGAAGAAGAAGACAGCAGCAAATAATTAAGAATTAAGAAATCAGAAATCAAAGGGATAATTCCGCTTGACGGGTTGTCCCTTTTGTTTTGAGGGGCGTTTTTATGATTTATCTTTCAGTGGGGGATATGCTTGAAATGACAGTCAGAAGCGGCTCAATAGACACACGCTTTACAAGCAGAAACAGAGCCGTTCAGGGAACACGTCTTCATCAGAAACTTCAAAAAAGACATATAAAGTCGGCGGCAGAGACCGGTTTTACCTATGAAAGTGAAGTAACTGTAAAAACGTGTTTTTCCTACCGCAGCTATGATTTTATGCTTATGGGCAGAATCGACGGGCTTGTTAAGGCGGATAAAAAGATTGTTATTGAGGAAATAAAGTCTACAACCGCAAATCTTGAAGATATAGAAGAGCCTTTGGCAGTGAAACACTTGGCGCAGGCAAAAATATATGCCTATATGTACGGCGAAAATTACGGCAAAAAAAATTTTGAAATTTATTTGACTTACTGTGATTTAAAAGGCAATGAAAAAAGCTTAACATACAGCTATAGTTTTGAAGAGCTTAAGAGTTATTTTTTTGAAATTCTTGAAAGCTATTATAAATGGACGGAGATAAATGAACAGCTTATTGCCAGAAGAGATATGACTCTTGAGGTTCTTAAATTTCCTTATGAAAGTTTTCGAAAGGGGCAGAGAGAGCTGTCTGTGGCGGTTTATAAAACCCTTGTTTCGGGAAAGAAAATGTTTGCCTCCGCCCCTACGGGTATAGGAAAAACACTGGGAACTATATTTCCCACCCTTAAATATATGGCGAAAAAAGGGGATAAGCCAAAAAGAGCCTTTTACCTTACTTCAAAAAACACAATAAAAACACTTGCTGAAAGTGCACTTTCATTTATGGAAGAAAAGGGTCTTTTTATTATTTCCGTTACACTGACGGCAAAGGAAAAAATTTGTCTTAATTCAGAAGTCAGCTGCAATCCCGTAAAGTGCCCTTATGCAAGGGGACATTTTGACAGAGTTAATGATGTTTTGTGGGAGATGATTAACAGCGAAACCGTCATAACGGGAGATATCGTAAGAGAATATGCAGAGGGACACAGGGTATGCCCCTTTGAACTTGCTTTGGATTTAACTAATTTTGCCCACTTTGTAATTTGCGACTATAACTATGCCTTTGACCCAAGCGCAAAGCTTTGCAGGTTTTTCGATGAAGACAGAAACGAAGAATATATTGCGTTAATAGATGAGGCACATAATCTGCCCTCAAGGTCAAGGGATATGTATTCAGCTGAAATTTACAAGTCTGAGGTTTTGGCTGTTAAAAGGGCGCTGAAAGGCTCCTCTGCCAAGGTCAGTTCCTGCCTTAACAGTATTAACAGCTACCTTTTGAGAGAAAAAGCAAGTATGGAAGGAGAGCTTGTTTCCAAAAGCAGAGACAGCGGCTTTATTCATTTACTGAATGATTTTATACAGGCAGCCGACAGATGGCTTGTGAGAAATGAGGGAAGTCAGGCTTATGATCTTGTACTGAATTTTTATTTTAAAGCTATGGATTATGTAAAGGCAGACGATTATTTCGACAGGCATTTTGTGGTTATAAAGGAGAGCTGGGGGAAAGAGCTTATAAAGACAATTTTCTGCCGTGATGCCTCCGAAATATTAAGAGAGCTTGAAGAAAACTTTAAGAGTATAGTTTTTTTTACCGCAACATTTAAGCCTATGGAATATTTTATTGAGGTTTTGGGCGGCGATAATAAGAAGGATAATAAAATTGAAATTCCTTCACCTTTTCCGAGGGAAAATCTCTGTGTTATAACGGATAATTCTATTTCAACAGTTTATAAAGACAGAGAAAACAGTTATGTCCCCATAGCAGAGAGGATTTTTACGCTTAAAAACGCCAAAAGGGGCAATTATATATGCTTTTTTCCCTCTTATGAATATATGGAGAGGGTTTATGAAACATATACGGATAAATACGGTGCTGAAGGAAGTATTATACAGAAAAAAGGTTTTACAGAAGAAGACAGGGCAGATTTTCTTATGAATTTTAAAGATGACTCTGCCGTAACGGGCTTTTGCATTTTAGGAGGGGTTTTCTCAGAGGGAATCGACCTTAAGGGCAGCCGTCTTATAGGCTGTGCCGTTGTGGGGGTTGGACTTCCCAAGGTAGCTGTAAAACAGAATGTAATAAAGGAATGTTATGACAGTGAAAAGAAAGACGGTTTTGCCTATGCCTATGCATACCCGGGTATGATAAAAGCGGCTCAGGCAGGGGGACGTGTTATAAGGGCGAAAGACGACAGAGGAGTAATTTTGCTTTTGGACAGGCGTTTTTCAACGGATTTTTATAAGAGCCTTCTGCCTTCACACTGGCAGGGTGGCTATTCTGCTTTCGGAAGTCAAAACATAAACAGTATTCTAAATTTTTTTTGGAAACAAGGGGTGTAATTATCATACCGGGCGCCGGTTAAATCTTTACGTATATATATTAAATAATAAATATAATTCAGTCACGATTTCTGCAGTATTTTCAGGCGCCCAGTATAATAATTGCAGTGTTTTTATATTATTCGGCAATATATATGAA
>JAJQBF010000307.1 GCA_021203425.1 Clostridiales bacterium
TCTTCAATAGAAATTTCCTCTCTGAATTCCCTTACATCATCATCTGTAATTTTGTTCTTTAAATTGACCTTTACTGGATGAAACCAAAAATAAGATGAATAATCGTGTCCTTCAACAATTTTAATTTTATACATTTTCACACCTCCGACTTTTCAAATATATAACGCTATGACGATATATGACGGTAATGACGATATTTAAGACCCCGACAGTATCGTCATTTTTATGCAAGACTAAATATTATTTATTTGCCTGATACACCAATGTATATAGAACATCATAAATATCCTCATCAGCCCAATACCATTCATTTGCACCAAACAATTTTATAACAGCCAAATCCTGCACCTTATCAGCCTTCTTAAACTTTGCTTTAAAAGCTGCTTCTGAAATCACCTCTTTAACGCATTTTTCTTCTGCTCTGTTGCGGAGGTCAAGTACATAGGCGTAATCTTTCTCATATACATACGGCAATTTAGCAGAAAATGTATTGTCGGGTCTGTGAACAACCCTAATTATTGTATCAATATCCTCTGCACAGTTTGTTAGTATATCGCTTCCCTCAAGAGTTTTAATATATTCGGAAATAGCTCTTTTAATAAATTCACTTACAGTCATATTGTTTTTATCGGCTATGATACCAACAATATCCTTAACACCCTTGCGAGTTTTTGCTCCTAATGTATCATATGCTTTTGCATCATATTTTCTGTTTGATTGTCGTTTAGCTTTAGATAATGGCATAAAAAAACCTCCAAAAATTTAAAATTACCTCTTGACAAATACACGTTGTCAGTGTAAAATGATGGTTACGGGGGGCACGTTAACGTGCCGATGTAATTCGTTTTATATTTTAAGTTTAACACATACATATTTAGTTTGCAACAAAAATTTGTTACGTAGGAGGTGAACAAAATGCAATCACAGAACAACACAATTTTACCGAAATTTAAAGGGCGTAATGTCCCTATATCGGAAATTGCACAAGCTACAGGTAAAAGTTCACAATTTATCAGGTTGGGAATCCAACGGGGATTTTTAACTTTTGGCTATGCGATAAAAAAAGAAGGTTCCACGCAGTTCAACTACTTCTGTCCAGATAAACGGGTTTGGGAAGAACTCGGATATTTTAACGAAACAGCATAAAGTAGTTTGCATAAATCAAAACATAAGGAGGCAAAATATGAAAACTTTAAGTAATAGAATGTACAACTTACCCATTAAAACATACTACAATCCTCAAGCAGTTATAGAAGTGCTGGCTATCGATTTTTACGATTTTGCGGTATTTCGTCTTGAATTTTTAGAGGGGCTTATTTCCGACTTTCAGGCAGATTTGGCTGAGACAGAAGATGCTTATATGGCTTGCAGCAGTATAGCTTTAAAAAAGGAAACAGATGAACTTAAAAAACTTATTTTAGCAGCTCGTAAGGAGCAAGCTGAAATAAAGGCTTATCTTGAATCTCGTAAAATTAACTAAAACATAATAAACACAAGTCGGTCTCCTGTTGTTTAAATGGGAGACTGACATCTGTAAAATCAAGGAGTGAATATATGAATCAAAAACTAAAAAAATTAGACGCTATATCTATTACACAGCTATATGATACCGAATTGATGCCAAAAGCACCGATTATTGATAAGTTGCTGTTCGAAGGTGTTTATCTTTTTGTCGGAGCGCCTAAAGTTGGGAAATCCTTTTTTGTATCTCAGCTGGCACATCATATCAGCAAGGGTATTCCTCTTTTTGGGCACAATGTACGTCAGTGCGATGTGTTATACCTCGCTTTTGAGGATACTCTTTCAAGACTTCAAGGACGTTTTTCACAGATGTTTGGGTTAGAATCCAATGACCATCTGTTTCTTACCACAGAATCTACAACTATACATTATGGTTTGGGCACTCAATTGTTGGAACATATTAAAAACCATCCAGACGCAAAATTCATCATCATTGATACTCTCCAGAAAATTCGGGAGATAAGCACCGAGTGCAATTATTCTTCTGATTATGATGCAGTCACAAAATTAAAAGACCTTGCAGAGCAGTACAACATTTGTATTATACTTGTTCACCATACAAGAAAACAGGAAGCTTCTGACTGCTTTGACCTCATCAGCGGAACAAATGGTTTGCTTGGTGCTGCCGATGGAGCCTTTGTCCTTCAAAAAGAAAAGAGGACAGCCAACAAAGCCACCCTTGACATAGTTGGTCGTGACCAACCCGACCAAAGAATGTATTTGGAGTTTGACCGTCAACACTGTATTTGGAACTTTGTAAAATCGGACTGTGAACTGTGGAAGGAACCCACTGACCCACTGCTTGAATCCATATCCGAATTTATAAGCGAACACAAGTCTTGGAGCGGTACGGCGACGGAGCTTATTAAAGATTTAAGCCCAACCGATATATCTCCTAATGTCCTCAGCCGAAAGTTAAATGTCTTGTCGGGCAGGCTTCTCAATGATTACAATATCATTTACCACAGTACACGTACAAGCGACAAGCGCCTTATTAACCTTTCGCAGAAAGGTGGAAAATGCTGAGCAAAGCGAAGCCGCAAAAAGTTTTGGCATTGCTCCGATAGGGGCTGTGCCAAAACTAATTTTGCGTTCCTTTTGACAAAAGGAACAAAACCGCTACCATACTGACATCAGAAATTTGAAATACTCATACCCACTGAAGGAGGTGAAAATCGTGGAAAAAAGCATATCTCTTATGAAGGGCAAAGGCTCTCTTGCCCACAACAACAGAGAGTTTATTGCTGAAAATGTAGATTCAGACAGAACCAAATTTAACATATACTATAAACAGGAAAAACTTGAAGAGGCCTATAAAAATTGTTCCGCAGAAACAATTGAAAATTATAATACAAAGCAGAAAAGGAAAGGCCGCCGTATAAACGGTGTTAAAGGTTATATTGACAAAATTGAAAAATCGGGCAACGGAGAAAAGCCTTTTTATGAAATTGTTGTACAAGTCGGCAATATTTATGACAGTGCAATAGGCACTGAACAGGGAGAACTCTGCAAAACCATACTTGACGAATATATGAGAGATTTTGAGAAAAGAAATCCAAACCTTTATGTTTTTAACGCTGTATTTCACTGTGATGAGTGTACTCCCCATTTACATATAGACTACATTCCCCTCGGAAGAGATTATAAACAGGGAATGGCGGTCAGAAATTCACTCGACAGGGCGCTTAAACAGCAGGGTATTGACGGAAAATCAAACAAGCGGGAGAACAGCACTATAGCTTGGCAGCAGTCCGAAAAATCAGCACTTGAGGCCATTATGAACCGACACGGTATAGAAAGAGCTGCCGAAACGGGCTTGCATTTAAAAAACCAAAGCGTTAATCAGTATAAAGCTGTGGCACATGATACAGACAATCGTTTGAAGCAGCTTCCCCAACAGATAGAATACAAGCCTGCATTTTTAAGTAAGGACAAGGTAGTTGTGAATGCTGCTGACATTGAAAAAATCGAAGAAAAAGCAAAGCTGCTTGTTATTAAGGAAGATGCCGTTAAATCAGCGGAAGCTAAACAGAAAGAGGAGCTTTCCAAAATATCCGAATATAAACATTATAAATCCGAAAGCGAAAAATACAAGACTGAGAGTGCAGAGTATAAGAAAAAGTACGAAGAAAAGGCGGAAGCCTATGATAAAATGGCTCAAAAAATTGACGAAGTGCGTGAATCCCACTTTAAGGCAATTGAGAGAAACTTAAATCTCCGTAGGGACTACAGCAAAGCTTTGGAAACCTTAACGGCACTTGTTAACTCCGCTGCCGAATTGTCAAGAGCCGTAAATGCAGTAATTAAAACAAAAGATTTATCTGTGGAAGTAAAAGCAGCTTTAAAGGCAGCGGCGGCCTTTTTGAAAAAAAGCATATCCGACCTTCCGGCACTTGAAAACAAGGATTTTGAAAGAGAATCTGCTTTCAAAGAATATAAAAAGACAAAGGATACCATTGATACATCAACTCCCGAAATCTCGCAGGAAATTTCAACTTTATATTCATCTGCACTTGCTAAAGTCAACGAAAAATATCCTCCTATACTTACATATAAGGGAGGAAGTCAGGGCAGAGGATTTTATGAAATACATAACGGAACTGTCGGAAGGTTTTACGGCGGCAAAGAAATACTTCCGGAACTGCTCAAAAACGGTGTGAAAATAAAAGACCCCTACAGCTTGTTAAGCCGCAGTCAAGCAAGATAATCAATCTTGTCTTTATATAGATGATGGTATAATCGGGGGCTAAAACATCGTCATTACCGTCATATATCGTCATTTCGCTTATTACGAAAGTGAAACCCTACAAACAAAATATATTTTCGGGCAAAAGAAAAAAGCTGCTGCAAAACCCTTGCTTATTATTCTTTTTGCCCGAAATATAAATAAGATTTATAACAGAAAAGAGGTAATAACATGAAATTAGGAAACGGAACAAGCAGTATATACAGATTATCAGGAAAACGCAGGAATCCTTATATTGTAAGAAAGACCGTCGGCTGGGAAATTGATGAGGAGACGGGAAAAGCAAAGCAGAAATATATAACCATTGGCTATGCTCCGACAAAGGCAAAGGGCATTGAAATGCTTATGGAGTACAACCAAAATCCCTATGATGTGGAGATTGTAAAAACAACCTTTGCGGATGTTTACGAAAGGTAGTCGGGTGAAAAATTCAGTACAATTTCGGTTTCAAACATTAACGGCTACAATGCTTCGTATAAATGCTGTGAACCCCTTTATAACAAGATTTTCAAGGATATTCAGCTAATTGATTTGCAGACGGTTGTGGATACCTGCGGAAAGAACTATCCTACGCTGAGAAAGCTTAAGGTTTTGTTTAATCAGCTTTATGAATACGCAATGAAGTATGAAATCTGCAATAAGGATTATTCAGCCTATGTGGATATAGCCAAGCACAAAGACAGAAACCCCAATAAAAATGACAGAAAGCCTTTTTCGAAAAAAGAAAGTGCTCTGTTATGGGAGCAGAAGGGCAACGAATATGTGCAGATTGTTTTGATGCTCATTTACAGCGGGGTTCGTGTATCGGAGCT
Organism: Clostridiales bacterium; assembly: GCA_021203425.1. Taxonomy (GTDB): domain Bacteria; phylum Bacillota; class Clostridia; order Lachnospirales; family CAG-274; genus JAJQCI01. The sequence goes on from JAJQBF010000307.1 coordinate 5,080, forward strand.
TCTTAACCTCAAAAAAGAAAATGTGGATTTGGAGAATCACTGCTTTGACGTAGTAAAGAGCAAAACCGACAACGGTATCCGCAAAGTACCCATAGCCGACAAGGTTTTCGATTTCTACAAGGCTCGCTATGATGACAGCAGCAAATATCTGCTTCACACAGACACAGGCGAAAAATTTACATACAGAAACTACTATGACAGCTACTGGAAACCCGTTATGGAACTTATCGGCACAGAACACCACAGACCCCACGATACAAGACACACCTGTATATCAATGCTCACCAAAGCCCACGTTGACCAGACCACCATCAAGAAAATCGTCGGTCATTCGGGAGCAATGTCCCTTACCGAAAGGGTGTATACTTTTAAAACACAGTTGGAGTATAATGTTTTCCAATAAAAATAAAGTAACGGC
>JAJQBF010000012.1 GCA_021203425.1 Clostridiales bacterium
AAAGTAACTTCCACATCAAATTCCACTATGGAATTTACTTTGGGAATTTACCGTATAATAAATATTTTTATTAGAAATACAGTTAATAATTGACAAAAAAAGGTTTATGGTTGTATAATATATTTAAGTTTAATTAACAAAGCATTAAAAATATATTAAAGAAAGGAAGAATGAATTTTGAAAATGAAAAAAAGAATTTTATCATTGGTTATGGCTGCAGCTGTTGCCGTAACGGGAATTTCTGTAGGTTCTTTTGCTGTTGGCTTAGGAGCACAGAGCGTTCAGGCATCTGACAGCATACCGGCTTTCCCCGGTGCAGAGGGCGGCGGAAAGTACACAACCGGCGGCAGAGGCGGTACGGTTTATCATGTTACAAACTTAAACGACAGCGGAACAGGCTCCTTCAGAGATGCTGTTTCATCATCAAACAGAATCGTTGTGTTTGACGTCGGCGGAACAATTGAGCTTAAAAGTGATGTTGTTGTTAAAAGCAACGTAACAATTGCCGGACAGACAGCCCCCGGCGGTCACGGTGTTACTCTTAAAAATTATAAGGTTGGTCTTGGCGGCTCAAACATTATAATGCGTTATATAAGCAGCCGTCCCGGTGAGAGAGGAAGTTCGGCAGAGTATGACGCTTTAGGCGGCTCTGACGGTTCTAACTCTATTATAGATCACTGTGCTTTCGGCTGGGCAAACGACGAACAATGGGGTCTTTACTCAAACAATGATATGTATACAACACAGTGGACGATTGTCGGTCCTGCGAATTGTTTTTCATACCACAGCAAGGGTATCCACGGTTTCGGTGTAATGTTCGGAAAGAGCAATACAACATGGCACCATAACCTTATTGCCCACAACATTTCAAGAAACTTCAGAGGTAAGGTTGAAGGCACAAACACAGCCGAGTTTGTAAACAATGTAATTTACAACTGGGGCTATGAGACAGCCTACGGAACTTTAGGTCACCTTAACTATGTAGGAAACTACTTAAAGAAAGGCGCTAAAACATCGGGTATAAGATATATTAATATATCCTCCGGTTCAAACTATGAAAAATTCAGATTTTATATGACAGGCAACAGAATTGTAGAAAAAGATGACAGTGTAATTTCTGCTGAAGACTCAGACTGGGATTATGTTAACTACGGTTCTTCCGGTTATACAAAAGACAGTTTCTATTCATCAACACCCTTCTCGATTACAAGTGATTTGGGAGAAGATATTTCATATGTAGGTCAGGCTGAAACCGCAGACGAAGCATATGCAAATGTTACATCTTATGTAGGTCCTGCTGTAGATGCATCTTCCAGAACCGACATTGACGCACAGGTTATTTATGAAACATTAACAGGTACGGGAAACCTTACAGGTGCAAGAGATCTTTCGGAGGCGTCTTCTTCACAGCAGGAATCAATAGATACCTACGGTATTGTTCAGACAACATATACATACCCCGAGGCAACCTATGCATCAGACTACAGCAATACATACACAGACACTGACGGCGACGGTATGCCCGACTGGTGGGAGCTTGAAAGAGGTCTTGACCCATACAGTGCATCTACATCGGAAACAAACGGCGACTACTGCGGACAGGGTTATACAAATATTGAATATTATTTAAATGACTTAACAGTAAACAGTTTCCCCGAGGGAACAGTTGAAGCATCTCCCACAATCGGCACAGAGGTTACAGTTGACCCCAACGGAACAGACTCTGATGAAACAGGCAATGCTGTAAGAACAACTATTGCAAAGGCTATGGCTTATATAGAATCCTCAGATTCACAGGGAACAAAGACAATCCATATCAAAGACGGCACATACAGCGAAGACATTACCGTTACGATTGACAATGTAAACATAAGTTTAGCCGAGGGAGCAAGTTCTGTCACTGTGGGCAGCATAACAGTAGGCGGCAGCAACTTCTTATCAACGGGAATTAACTACAACGGAGTTACCGTAAACGGGAACGAGGCAGTATTCACAGACTGTACCGGTTCCTCGGTAAATCTTAACTCCGGTACACGTTCCTATTTCAGCGGCTGTACTCTTTCGGGAAGAGACAACTTAATTACTTCTTCAAACGCTCAGGCGGTATTTGAAGGCTGTACAATCACTTCAACGGGAAATATATCTTCCGTAACAGCGTCTTCCTATGCTGTTGAATTTAAAGACAGTACTCTTACCGGAACATCTATAGCATCAGGTTCGGGAACAGTTGCAACATACAATTGTACAACCAATATTTCCGGAACAAGATATTCGGGAGTAACAGCAGCGGAATACGGAAATTCATCTTCCGACAGTTCGGCAACTGTTTACACAGCGGAAACAGCTTTCTTAAACGCTTATTACGGACCTTATAACTTTACAAAGGGTTCAGACGGCTGGAACCCCGGCGGCTGGGACACCGAAACACCCCAGGAAAGCTTAGCTGCTCTTGCAGACAGCATAACCGTTCCGAGCCCGGTTACTTCAAACACAACAGTAACAACAAGCTTTGAAAGTGACTCTGATGTTACGGTTACCTGGACAACGGATAATACAGACAGATTTTCAAATAATACAATTTTAATAGGTGAATACGGTGAAGGTGCTGTTACAATAACATTGACAGCCACTGTTTCAAAGGCAGGTCTTGCAGACGAAGTAAGAACATTTACGGTAGTTGTAGGCTCGGCAGCAGCAGATACTGACGGAATTGTTACCTTTGACGAGTGTTCAGACGGAGATGTACCTTCCTACTTTACAGATTCAAGTACAGTAACAACAGACAGTATCTCCGGCTATGTAACAAGCTCCATAAACGGTGTTACATTTGCAGACCATGACAAGTTCTATGTTATAGATCAGTCGGGAACAACAGGAGACAATATTCACAACTTCAGATATGTATTCTCTGACGAAAATGTAACTGATTCTGTTTATGAAACAAGCTATGATGTTTATATCGACAGCATTTCAACAGACGGCTACTGTGAGGCATATGTAAGAGGAACAAGCACAGTTGGTCAGGTAAGATTTATAGAAAACGGCGGCGACTACAGTATTATGGGTTATTCCGACAGTTCATCGAGATCGGAACTTGTAACAGCCGGTTCACAATGGTATACCGTTAAGATGGTTGTTGACGCATCAACACTTTCTTCGGGAACAGAACCCGTAATTAACTATTACCTCTACGATTCTGACGGAGACCTTGTTAAATCTCTTAAGAATTGTTCACCTGTCAAAGCCTTTACAGCGGATACATATGCTGATTTTGAGGCAAACAGACTTGAATTCAGACCTAACAGAAATTATGAACAGGTTAAATTCTATCTTGACAACTTAAGCTATACAAACCTTACGGAGCTTGCCGAAGAAGACGCTGCGTCACTTTCGGAAAATACAACACTTACACTTTCCTCAGGGGACAGCCTTCCTACCTACGGCGACCATATGACAACAATCACATGGACAGCAGCAGACGGAACAGAGGGAATAGTAAACAGTGACGGAACAATTAATTACTCTGCTTTTGCAGCGGCAACAGTTAAGGTTAAAGCTACTGTTTCAGCTGGCGACGACCTTGTGGGAACAGCCGAAAGCTCGGTTATTACTCTTAATCTTACAGGTACCGGTTCGGGAACAGTTACAGCGGCAGACCCCAGTTTTTCAGATACCGATGATTTTTCAGACTGGAATGTACAACAGGGTTATTCAAGCGTAGTTGACAGAGCAGACACAACTTCTGTCAGCGGAAACTCTTCAACAAAGATAAAACTTGAAGACAAAGCAGTATTCAAGGTTCTTGACGGCTCACTGGGAACAGGCACGGCAACCTTTACGGCTGACTTCTTAAGAGTTAAGGATTCTTCTTCCAACACAACAGGCAGATCCTTCAGAATTTACTTCGAGAATGCCGAAACGGCAAATGCAGACGGTGAGGCAACGGAAACATTTGCCACGACAAATATAATTTATCACCTTATGGACGCAGGCGACAGTCTTTACAGTGTTACTTCCGACTCGCCTTCCGCAAACTCGGCAGTTGACACAGCCCTTAACCAGTCTGTAAGCGACAGCCAGTGGTACAGAGTTGTTGTAAACCTTGATCTTGACAACAAGACAGCGGAAACAAATGTATACCTTCATGATACAGACGGAATATATAACCCCGACGGCACATTCGACACACCTCTTGTTACAGAAACGACAAATCTTGTTTCCAAGTCGCCTATGCAGCTTAAGCAGATAAGACTTGTAAGAACGGCAGCATCTGTAGTATATTTCGACAATGTATCTCTTTCAGTAGACACAGAAGACGAACCTGCTGTTGAGCCTGATGAACCCGATGAACCTGTTGTTGATCTTCCTTATGATGTAAACAATGACGGTGTTGTAGACAGTAATGACGCCGAAGAAATTTTATGTTATGTTCTTAACAGAAACAGCAGCAGTCTTTCAGAAGATTTTGACGAAGAGAAAGCAGATATAAACAGCGACGGTGTTGTAACGGCTATTGATGCCCAAATATTATCACAGTATGTTTTGGATAACAAATAATTACCGGTTGTAATAATAAAATATAATCAGCTGCCGCAATATTGTTATTTGCGGCAGCAAATATTTTAAAATGCCAATAAGAAGAAAATTATGAAAAAACTATTAATCATCTTGTGTGCAGCAGTTTTGCTTTGCTCCTGTTCTCAAAACAAGAGAACAGTAAGTTCGGGAAATACCACCGGCAATGATGCCGATATGGTGTCGGCTGACGATTTGTCATCGGAAGAGACAGATGTTATGCCTGCTGATGAAAGTTCTGTTCCCAGCGGTTTTTCGGTTGATTTTGAAAATGCATACTATACTTCTTCGGGAGGAACAAACTATATATTGGTTGAGGCAGCTTTTACAAACGATTCAGATTCAAATATGTCTTTTAATGAAGTATATTCTTTACAGGCATTTCAGGACGGAGTAGGTCTTACACAAACAAATAACTGGAACGCCGGAAAATATGATATGACTGCCTATGCTGCTCCTCTTAAATCAAATTATTCCACAAAGGTTTATATAGGTTTTGAGGCGAGGCACGCAGCGAAACTTTAAGCGTTGATTTGGAATGCAGTCAAATCGGCGGCGGAAATATTATTGCCCAGACTATCAATCTTTCCGAAATTACCGTTGAAACCACAACACAGGCGGCAACAAGCGCTCCGGCTCCTGTGGTAGTACAGCCTCCTGCCCAGTCCTCTTCATCATCGTCATCTTCAACAGGTTATACCTGTCAGGGAAGATCTATGTCGCAGACAGCGGCTCTTATGACAGCAAGCGAAAAGGCGATAGTAAACGACCCGTCTTCAAGCCGTGAGCTTGTAAATGAACAGTATGCAAAGCATGGATATTGTTTCCAAAAATCATATTGGCACACATACTTTTATGG
>JAJQBF010000250.1 GCA_021203425.1 Clostridiales bacterium
AATCCATGATATATGCAACAAATCTTTTTTCCAAATCTCCGTATTTCATAGTTTTTCACCTCACTTAGAATACACTCTGCTGTCGGTAAGTTTGTCTTGGAGAAGTTCTCCTTTTGTTCCCGACAGAAGTACAAATATACCGATAAGCTTTATAATATTTCTGCCAACAACACTTGACACAGAAACATTTTCTCCGTTGCTGCTTTCCAGTTTAAGCTTTAAAACAGCCTTTCCCGGGGTTGTTTTTAATGTAAGTTCACAAATCATACAAAGCAGGTCAACTACAATATAGCTTACTGCCCATAAAGCAAAGCCGGAAATGCTGTATCCCATAATACAGCATAACACAACGGATAAAAAACCGAAAATCAAATAATCAATCAAGCAGGCCGCCGCTCTTACGGATATATCGGCCTTTCTTAATTCAGAATAATAAACCTGCTGATTCTGAACCGGACGGGGCGGATTATTAATATTATTAACATTATTTATATTATTAACATTATTTATATTTTTGTTATTAATATTGCTGCCGCCGATATTATTAATATTGTTTTTACTGCTGTTATTGTTAATATTTTTATCTGCCTTATTGTTGTTTTTATTAGACAATAAAGACGGCTTTTGTTTTTTATTTTGCTTGCTGCTGCTTGATTTTGCGGTTTCTTTTTTACTTTCCTTATATTGCTGCGGAGACGACGGATAAAAATCCACACCTAAAATTTGTCTCATTTCCGCTACAGATTTAACCTGTCGGATATTCTCACAGCCATACATCTTTCAATACAATATTTAAGCTTATCCGGCAAGTCGGGACGGAGCTGAGAAAAGGGTATTAACGGATCTTCCATAACCCTTTTTGTAGACTCCTCTGGAATACGTCCCGTAAAGAGGTGATAAAATGATGCGCCTAAAGCATATATATCTGTATAAGAGCCTTGTTTTTGCTTTCCGTATTGTTCAATAGGAGCGTAACCGGCTTTTACAATTATGGAAAGATTTTTCCTAAGCTGATCCCCTTCCTGCCTTGCTGCCCCAAAGTCGAGAATTTTTACATGTCCCGACTTTGTGACATATATATTATCCGGCGCAATATCTCTGTGAAGAATGTCTTTGCTGTGTATGTATTCAAGACCGTTCATAACCTGAAACATTATATTCATTCCGTTGTCATAATTTAGTCTGTTTTTAAAGTCATTTGTATACTTCCTCAAATCTATACCGCTGCAATATTCCATAACATAATAAGCAGTATTATTTTCGCTGAAGCAGTCATAAACCTTTATTATATTTTTATGGTCGAGAGTTCTTAAAAGCTCTGCCTCCTGAACAAACCTGTTCATTATATAATGATATTTTTCGGAATCCTGCTGTGAAATCGTAACAACCTTACTGTTGTAGTCATTTGCGGATACATTTCTTACGCCCATATGTCCGGGAAAAAACTCCTTAACGGCGCAAATTCCCCCTATTTTCATATCAAAACATCTATAGGTTATGCCGAAACCTCCTATTCCCAAAGCAACACCCACAATATATCTGTGATTTAAAAGTGTACCTGCCCTAAGACAACTTCGGGATATTTGAGGAGTCTGGTTCATATGTCCGTATTTCGGACAGGGTACATTAGCCGAAGGCTTTTCCGAAAAGCATTTAAAGCAAAGACTGTTGTAATTCATTTTATTACCTCATATTTATTTTCAATATCTTATTTCAAATGTGTTTTTGGGGCTTGCAAGATAGAACTTGTCTCCCGAATTCAAAAGTGTAGCTGAATTAGGCGCAAGTTTCTTTCCGTTTGAAAGGAAAGTACCATAGCTTGAATTCAAATCTCTTATATAGAAAACAGAACCGTCATAAGTAAGCTCACAATGAACACCGCTGACACCCTATGTATTTACGGGGAAAGCAATCTGGCACTTTGAAGAATCTCTTCCCATTTTTATTGTTCCGTTTACACTGAACTTCTTTTCCGTTAAGAATTCCTCCAACCGCAATGATTCTTGCTGTCTTGGGAGCGGGACCTGCCTGAACAGGTGTACTCGGCTGAACGAGAGCAGACACGGGAGCTGATTCCGAAACTTCCTCATTCTTCTTTTTGGAAACTAAGAGAACTACAATCAGAATGATTATAATAACTACTATAACAGCCGCAATAATAACATAAAGCGGTACACCTGTAGAATGTATAATTAAAGGTATTTTATCGGTATCTACTGAATTTATAATTTCATCTATGGCTATTGAAAAATTATTTCCTGTCTGTCCTGAAACCTGATATACGTTCATACCTACAATTTCGCCTGCGGAATTTACAAGAGGACCGCCCAAATTACCATAGGAAATCTGTAAATCCAATGTATACATATCCATACCGTTTATTCTGCTTGTAGTCTTTACTCCGCATTTTGTAATTGTAATATCGTCCTTACTGTATTTTGACCAGTCATCAGCTTGACCTGTAGGATAGCCCAAAGCAGCAAATTCATCATCAAGATCTAAATATTCAATAGGGCTGAGAACCATAGCCGATATTTTTTCCGTAGGTTCGGGAAGTTTTAATATAGCAATATCTCTTGCATAGTCATAATAATATATGCTTGCAACCATACAGTCATTTGTAGCATATAAAAAATATACTGTTGCCGTAGTATAACCCCAGTCGCCTCTTACAGCGTGGTTATTTGTAACAATATATTCAACAGGCTTACCTACTTCGCCGATAACAAAGCCCAAACCTACTCCCCTGTTTCCTTTGTCGTTAGGCTCACTTTCTATAAAAACAACGCTGTCTATTGCGTCTGACGGAACAGCTGCAAAAACAGCATACATTAAACAGCCTATAGCTATTAAAAGAACAGCCACAAAACTTAAAATCTTACTTAAATTTATCTTTCTCATTATAATCCCTTTCTGTGATTTACACATAATTTCGGCAGATTACTGCCTTTTGTTGTCATGTTACATTATTATTTAGTTCACTTGGAACATTTAATTACCATAACGGTCATGTTGTCTTGTCCGGGATATCTCATATCCAAAACACTCCGTACAATAGCCTCACTTGCCTCTTGAGCATCATTAACGGATAAGATTTCCGCCATAGTTTCATCACTTATTCCATTGTAAATACCGTCTGAACAAAGTACAAAGGTATCTCCCGGTTTAATTCTGAAACCTGTAACAGAGCAGTCAATATTAAGCTGTCCTGCCTTGCCTATAAAGCTTACAAGACTGTCTCTCTGAGGATTTGACTCTACAGCTGCAAGTTCAATATTTTCCCTCAGATATTCTCTGAAAAGCTCATTTTTATAGTCGTGGTCTTCATTAAGAGCAAGCATTTTTCCGTTTCTTAAGAGATAAAGTCTGCTGTCTCCTGCGCAAGCCCAATATATTCTGTTTTTGAATATATAAGCCAAAACAACAGTTGCTCCGGCAGTACTAACTCCGTTTTGAACATAATTTTCGCAAATATTCTTATTAATACCCTCAACTATAGACTTAAGCATCAAGTGAATAGACCCTCTTGGGTCGATTCCCTCAAAAGCGCTTATTGCCGCCTGTACAACGTAAGATGAAACCTCCTTTCCGTCGGATAAGCCTCCTATTCCGTCAGATAATACAGCGAAAAGCCCTTTTTCACTTACAACATCGCTGTTTATAATGTCAGAATAACCGAAAGAATCTTCTTGATAAGGTCTTGCACCCTGATTCTGACAGTTACCCGTGTTTACATACATAAAAGCATCTCTTGCAAGTCTGAGCTTAACTCCCAAAACTTCCTCCCTTGTTGTTACTGAAGGGAGTGTCTTTGAAACAGCCGCAGATTTTTTCTTGCTGACGGCTTTTTTTCGCCTCTTTTAGCTGCCACCTTTTCACCTCATTTTTTACTGATTAGCTTCTTCTGTTATAACATTTTCTCCCGGCATTCCCTGTTCCATAGACATAGGCTGCCCCGGCATACCGGGCATTCCCTGCTGAGGACCGTTTTGCCCTCCCGCAAACAATAAAACAGCTATTATAATAACTACAATAATTGCAATTATACTTCCTCCTATAATTAAAATTATAACCGTATTCGACTTATTCTCTCTGTTTTCGGGAATATATCCTGAATTGGGATAAACCGTATTATTTGCTCCACCAGAAAAATCTCCCATATAGCCGTAATATTGAGAATTGGGAATCTGACGGCTTACGTTTTGAACAGGCTGATTAGGGTTATAACCTGTGGCAATTTTCGGTGTTTCATTTTGAAACAAAACAGATTTGCCTTCAAAATTTCCGACTCCCGAACCTTCTGCATTTCCCTTGTAAATTGTTTCAACAAATTCGTTTCCGCCTATAGCCGCCTCTTTAATATTAAGATTATCAAGAGCACTTGAAAGCTCAACAGTACTTTGATATCTTTCGTTTATTTTTATTTTAAGACACTTATTTATAACTGCCTTAAATTCGGGAGCAATATTTATTTTAGGGTCAAATTCTATGTTGGGCTGTTCCAAACGGCTCATTGCATCATCGGGAATTCTTCCCGTAAGAGCATAATAAATTGAAACTCCCAAAGCATAAATATCCGTCCAAAAACCCTGTTTTCCGCCCTTTTGATATTGTTCTACCGGTGCAAAACCCTGTTTTAAAATAACAGACAAGCTTTGAGACTGTTCTCCCACAACCTGTTTTGCTGCGCCGAAATCTATAAGCTTAACCTTTCCGTCTGTACATATATAAATATTATCGGGAGAAATATCCCTGTGAAGAGTTCCTGTACTGTGTACAACCATAAGAGCATTTACAACGCCTTTCATAATACTTAAAGCCTCTTCCTGAGATATTCTGCCTCCTTTTCTTGCCGTATAACCTTTAAGGTCTATACCTTCCAAATATTCCATTGAATAATATGCTGTTTCATTTGTATAGAAAAACTCATATACGGATACTACATTTTCATTGTGGTTAAACTTAGACATTATTTTAGCTTCTTCGTAAAACCTTTTTGCGCCTTTACTGAAAACTTCATGCTTGTCGGCGGAAATTATACTTACCTTTTTCTCTCCTCTGCTCCTCTGAGCAAGCCCTGTAGAAAAATATTCCTTTAATGCAACTCTTCCTCCCGTAGCACTTGAAAAAGCAAGATAAGTTGCGCCAAAACCGCCTCTGCCTAAAACTCTGCCTACTATGTACTTTCCCATAAGATTTGTTCCCGGCTCCAAAAGACCTATATCTGTGTGATATTTTTCTTTAGTAAGTCCGCATTTGGAACATACTGCATCGGGAGCCGCCAAAGGTTCAAAACAGTAGTCACAGTAATTTATTTTATTATATATCATTTTTTCTCCTTTCCGCCTTAATAGTAAGAAAACCTCTGAATATTATAAATCTTTTATTTATAATGTTTTTACAATGAAT
>JAJQBF010000082.1 GCA_021203425.1 Clostridiales bacterium
AAATATGTAAAGAATAACTTTTCGTGCGTTCGTCCTGAAATATAGTAAACTCATCTTGACATTTAGTAAAATAAATAATAAAATTACTTAATAAATATGTTTTGCAAAAACAAGGATTAAAATAAGGAGGAGTATATTATGACTGTAAAAGAGTACATTAAAAAGCTTGAAACAGGAGATTTTGACAGCAAATTGACAGAACTTTACGGCAAGACCGACCTAGACAGACAAAAAAACAGATATAAAGCCGCAGCGGAGAAATTTACGGAGATATTTCCCCAATACGGTTCTTCGGATATATCGATATTTTCAGCCCCGGGCAGAACGGAAATAGGCGGAAACCACACAGACCATCAACATGGCTGTGTCTTGGCGGCGGCTGTTAATTTAGATATAATAGGTGTTGTACATTTTCACAGCGAGCCTGTTATAAGAATTAAATCGGAAGGTTATTTAATGGAATCAGTCAGCCTGACCGACTTATCGGTTCGTGAAGAAGAAAGAGAAACAAGCGCCGCCCTTATAAAGGGAATTGCCGAAGGGTTCAGACTTATGGGGTTTAAAATCGGGGGTTTCGATGCCTATATTACCTCCGAAGTTCCCAGAGGGAGCGGTCTTTCTTCATCGGCAGCCTTTGAAATACTCATAGGCACGATTATAAACTGCGGTTGGAACAAAGGTGAAGTTGATGCCGTTTCCGTTGCGCAAATAGGACAATATTCGGAAAATGTATATTTCGGAAAGAAAAGCGGTCTTATGGATCAAGCCGCAAGCAGTGTGGGAGGACTTGTATTTATGGATTTCCGCAGTCCCGAAAACCCCGAAATTAAAGCCCACAGCTTTGATTTTGAAAAATACGGCTATACAATCTGTATAACCGACACAAAAGGCAGCCACAGCGATTTAAGCGACGAATATTCACAGGTTACAAGCGAAATGACAGCTATAGCAAAGGAGCTTGGCTGTAATTATCTGTGTGATGCCGATGAGGAAGAATTTTACAGACAAATTCCGAGACTGAGAAGTGTCTGTTCTGACAGAGCGGTTTTGCGTGCTATGCATTTTTTTGACGACAACAGAAGAGCCGGACAGGAGTCGGAGGCTTTAAGCGAAAAGAATACAGGTAAATTTTTAAACCTTATAAGAGAATCCGGTGAGTCTTCGGCAAACCTTCTTCAAAATTTATTTTCCGCCAAAAGACCCGATGAGCAAAACATTCCCCTTGCCCTTGCTTTAAGCAAACATATTTTAAAAGAAGACTGCGCCGTAAGAGTTCACGGCGGCGGTTTTGCCGGAACAATTCAGGCAATTATTCCCATGAGGCTTACGGAGATATATGCCTGTGAAATGGAACGTATTTTCGGAAAAGGAGCCTGCCGAAGGCTTAAAATACGTTCCGAAGGCGGAGTAAAAATATTATAAGCGATATTGCGCACAACAAACGAGGAGGTTTTAATGTGGTTAATATAAAGCCCTTCGGGGCAGTTGAAAAAACAGAAGTACCTTTAATAGAAATCATCAGCGGAAACTTCTCCGCCGGTTTTATTCCCTACGGAGCATCGCTATGTTTCCTTTCAGTGCCGAATAAATTCGGCAAGTCAACAGATGTTGCTCTGGGTTATGATACATTGGAAGAATATATGAAAAATGACGGCTGTATGGGAGCTGTTGTGGGACCTTACACAAACAGAATAAGGAATGCAAAATTTTCTTTGGACGGAAAGGAATACTTCCTTGAAAAGAACGAAGGAAACAATTGTAACCACAGCGGAACCGCCGGACTGTATATGCGTCTGTGGAATTATGAAACAGGTGAAAACAGTGTCACGTTCAAAACGGTTTCAAAAGACGGTGAAGGGGGTTTCCCCGGAAACTTAAAAGCGGAGGTGACCTACTCCCTTAAAGACGGCGCTTTGACAATAGAATATTCCGCCGAAACAGACAAACCCACACCTGTAAATTTTACAAACCACACATATTTTAATTTAGCCGGAAAAGACAAAATTTTCGGTCATACAATAAAGGTTAATTCCGATTTTTACACACACTCCGACAGTGAGAACATACCTACGGGAGAAATTTGTTCTGTCAAGGGCAGTCCTTTTGATTTAACGGAAACGGCTCTTTTGGGCAAAAGGCTTAAAAATATGCCTAAGGGTCTTGACTGCAACTATGTTTTAAAGAAAGATGTCAAACCTTCCGTAATTGTAACCTGCCCCGAAACGGGAATAGGAATGAGCTTTGAAACAAATATGGAAGGCGCCCAGATTTACACATCGGGTCTTCTTTCGGAAAGAAGAGGCAAAAACGGCAGCACATACGGAAATTCAAGCGCCGTCTGTATAGAAGCCCAACACTTTCCCAATGCCGTAAACATTCCTAATTTTCCCTCACCTGTTATCCGCCCGAGAGAAAAATACAGCCAAAAAACGATTTACAAATTTTTCACTTTATAACCGCAGCAAAAAGGCCTGTCAGCGAAAGACAAGCCTTTTTCGTTTATAAATATTATAAATCCCGTCAGTTAAAAACCGTCAATTAATATGCCTTACCCCATGAAACCATAACCTTAGCCGGTTTTCCGCAGCATACACAGGTATCGGAGATATGTTTTTGTTCAAAGGGCATACATCTTGAGGTAGCCCCGGTAAGCTCTTTAATCTTGTTTTCACATTCTTCGTCGCCGCACCACATAGCGTTTACAAAGCCGGGGTTTTCCTTAAGCTGTTTGTCGAATTCTTCCATATTAACAGCATCAAATGTATGAGCGTCTTTATGGGCAAGCGCCTTTTCATATAAATCCTTCTGCATCTTGTCAAGAAGTTCAGGCACAACCTTCTCAATATCATCAAGAGAAACAACCTGTTTTACTCTGCCCAGACGGCAAACAATAACACACTGATTCTTTTCAATATCTCTGGGGCCTACTTCAAGTCTGAGAGGTATGCCCTTCATTTCCTGCTCGGCATACTTCCAGCCCGGGCTCTTGTCGCTGCCGTCTACTTTAACACGGCAAACCTTCGAAAGTCTTTCTCTTATTTCTTCTGCCTTCTCCAAAACTCCGGCTTTTCTCTGCATAACGGGAATAATAACAGCCTGAACAGGCGCAGCCTTAGGCGGAAGCACAAGACCATTGTTGTCGGAATGAACCATTATAAGCGCCCCTATAAGACGTGTTGTCATTCCCCATGAAGTCTGATGAACATACTGCAGCTTATTATTTTTGTCAGTATACTGAATACCGAAGGCTTTAGCGAAACCGTCGCCGAAGTTGTGGCTTGTGCCTGCCTGTAAAGCCTTTCCGTCATGCATAAGAGATTCAACAGTATATGTCGCCATAGCTCCGGCAAACTTCTCCTTTTCGGTTTTTCTTCCCTTAACAACGGGAATTGCCAAAAATTCCTTTAAGAAGTCGGCATAAACATTGAGCATTTTAATCGTTTCTTCTTCAGCCTCTTCTGCCGTTGCGTGGGCTGTGTGACCTTCCTGCCATAAAAATTCAAGAGTACGAAGGAAGTGACGTGTTGTCTTTTCCCAGCGGCAGACAGAACACCACTGATTATATAATTTAGGCAAATCCCTGTAAGACTGAACTATATTCTTGTAGTGGTCGCAGAAAAGAGTTTCAGAGGTAGGTCTTACGCAAAGCCTCTCCTGTAATTTTTCCGAACCGCCATGTGTTACCCATGCAACCTCGGGGGCAAAGCCCTCAACGTGATCCTTTTCTTTCTGTAAGAGGCTCTCGGGTATAAACATAGGCATATAAACATTTTCGTGACCTGTTTCTTTAAAACGTCTGTCCAAATCCTGCTGTATAAGCTCCCAAATTGCATATCCGTAAGGGCGCAAAATCATACAGCCTCTTACAGATGAATAATCGCAGAGGTCGGCTTTTTTTACAATATCCGTATACCATTTCGCAAAATCCTCGTCCATTGAGGTTATTGCATTTACCATTTTTTCGTCATTCATAAGAATAAATCCTCCTTAAATATAAAACCGCCCCCGAACCCACACAAAGGGGTCGGAGGCCGACGGCACCACCCTAATTAACAAAATTTTATATACTGCATAAAATCACTTGTTCTCTTTGACACCTTTAACGCAGATGCATCGCCGCCTGTTAAGCGGAGCTGATAGAGTCGGGAAAGAAAGCTCAGCCCAAAGACTTTCACCAACCGTCTTTTCTCTGTTCGGCAGACTGCCCTCTTATTTCTCCGTCATAGCCTTAAATATTCACTTCTATAATAATAAATGGAAAAAGCCCCTGTGTCAAGCAAAATTTTATTTTTTATTAAAAATGTTCTTATTCCATTCGTGTTTTTCGGCTGAACCTGCCCCGGCGAACACACCTAAAAAGCAAAATCCCGCCCGAAAACGGGCAGGATCTCACTTTTATTTTGAAGGTTTATTAATGAATAAAGCGTTTATTTTACTGAATAAACAGCTGTTTTTGTGTCAGCCTCCCAGTCAACGTCTACTCCCATAGCTTCGCCTAAAGCTCTGAAAGGAATATACATTCTGCCGTCTGTAATTTCTGTGGCAACGCCGTTTGCCATTGCAGATGCAGCGCCGTTAATGGTTATTATATTGCTGCCGGCTGTAAATGAAATTATATAATTTCCGACAATTATTGAGGCTGTCTTAGTGTCAGAATCCCAAGTAATAATATCACTTGTATATGCGTCTTCAACATCTCCGCCTAAAATAGCAAGTGCTACAAATCTCAAAGGA
This sequence comes from Clostridiales bacterium, assembly GCA_021203425.1. Taxonomy (GTDB): domain Bacteria; phylum Bacillota; class Clostridia; order Lachnospirales; family CAG-274; genus JAJQCI01. The sequence continues at coordinate 4,735 of JAJQBF010000082.1, forward strand.
ACAAGAGTTGAACTGCTTTCAGGCTGAATATAAGGAGCTGCGTCCATTTCATATTCTTTTTCGCCTATTGAAATAATATTGCTTCCGATTGTTACTCTGATGTCGATTTCGTCCTGAGCCTCGGTTGTTCCTTCAACTTCAGCCTCGGTTACTTCGTCGCTCTTTGTGTCGGAATCATCATCGTCATCTTCCGTCTCATCGGCAGCAGTTGTTGTTGTAGTACCGCTTACATAATGAGAACTTCCGCCGCTTGAGTCACCTGAGCTGCTGCTGCTTGAGCTTGACTTTTTTGTGGTTGTCTCGGATTCATCTGTTGTTGCCTCAGTTTCGTCATCTGACTGAGTTGTTACGGTAGTATTTTCATCATCATCTGAATCTGAGCCTGAAGGCTTGCTTGTTGTACCTTCTGAGCCGCTTGTTGTACTTTCTGAGCCGCTTGTAGTGGTTTCAGTTGTAGTTTCGGGATCGTCAGGATTATCTGGAGTTACCGCTGTAGTAGTCTCAGTTGAAATTTCGGGAGCAGCCGTAGTAGTTTCGGTTGTTGTTTCCGTTGTAGTTACGGTTGTAGTCTCCGTAGTAGTTTCGGTTGTTGTTTCAGTGGTAGTCTCCGTAGTGGTTTCGGTTGTTGTTTCTGTAGTAGTTTCAGTTGTTGTTTCCGTAGTAGTCTCCGTTG
>JAJQBF010000252.1 GCA_021203425.1 Clostridiales bacterium
ATATTAAGAAGTTTGCGCCATATTCTGCCAAATATTCTTTAATATATTTTCTGTTTTTACAAATATATACTTGACAGGTGAGCGTTATTATATTATAATGAACATATGAACAATTGAACATATGTTAATCACAAGGAGGGCTTATTATGGATAAAACTAACCTGCCTTCGGAAGAGGTTTTTTACGATATGGCAGATTTTTTTAAAATGTTCGGAGATGCATCTCGAATAAAGATGCTCTACACTTTATACACAGGAGAAATGAGCGTAAGCGAACTTGTCAATGTTTTGGATATGAACCAGTCTGCTGTTTCTCACCAGCTCAGAATATTAAGACAGAGCGATCTTGTCAAATTCAGAAAAGACGGAAAAGCAGTTATTTATTCTATTGACGACAGCCACGTATTTTCAGTTTTGGAACAGGGTCTTAAACATATCGCTCACAAAAACGGATTGGAGGAAAATGAATATGAACCGAAAACTGATTCTTAAAGATTTAAACTGTCCCCACTGTGCGGGAGTAATTGAAGAAAAAGTAAGCAGTTTGAACTATGTCAATACTGCGGAATTTAATATAGTAACAAAGGTTATAAATATCGACGCAAAGGAAGACCGACCGACTCTCTTTGAAGATGTTGAAAAAATCGTTAAACAGACTGAACCGGAAGTAACTGTTATGGCGGAAAACGAAAAACCGGTGGAAACCGAGACGGAAGAAGAAGAGGGTATAACCAGACTGTTTGTTGTCAGATTTATTGTCGGGCTTTGTCTTACGGCAGGGGCAGCAGCTGCGCAGAATATCAATATAAAACTGACTCTTTACATAGCTGCGTATATCATTTTCGGTTATGACGTAATAATTAAAGCCGTTAAAAACATTGCCAAAGGCGAAGTTTTTGATGAAAATTTTCTTATGTCAATAGCGACTATAGGGGCTTTTTTCATAGGGGAATATCCCGAGGCAGCGGCAGTTATGCTTTTTTATCAAATCGGTGAACTTTTTCAGGATTTAGCCGTAGGCAAGGCATCAAAATCCGTCAAGAGTCTGCTGAACATTATGCCGGAAAGTGCAAATATAATAACCGATGAAGGGATTCGTGAAATACCTTCAAAAGATGTTAAGCGAAATGATGTTATAGTTGTAAAGGCAGGAGACAAAGTGCCTCTTGACGGTATTGTTTTAGAGGGAGAATCTTATATTGACAAAAAGGCGCTGATGGGTGAAAGCCTGCCGGAGCTTGTAAAAGCAGGGGAGAAGGTTTTAAGCGGCTCGATAAACGGCGGCACACCACTTAAAATCAAGGTTGAAAAAACTTACTCCGACTCAATGGCACAAAAAATATTCAGACTGACAGAAGAGGCTGCCGGAAAGAAATCCAAAGCCGAAAAATTCATAACGAAATTTGCCAAGATATATACCCCTACAGTTGTTTTTCTCGCTGTGGCGATTGCCGTAATACCTACGTTGATAACAGGTTTTTCGGAGTTTAATACATGGCTTTACAGAGCATTTATTTTTCTTGTTGCATCATGCCCCTGTGCCCTTGTGGTGTCTATACCCCTGGGATTTTTTGCAGGCAACGGAAAGGCATCTGCCGCCGGTGTTCTCATAAAAGGCAGCACCTACATACAGAGCCTTGCAGAGACTGACACAGCGGTTTTTGACAAGACAGGCACACTGACGGAAGGTGTTTTCAGAATAGCCGATGTAAAGCCTTTAGGCACGACAAAAGAGGAACTGCTCAGCCTTTGCGGCTCAGTTGAAAAATATTCTTCACACCCAATTGCAAAAGCAATTTACCGTGAAACACAGGAAACAGCAAAAACGGAAATTTCCGAATATGAAGAAATAAGCGGTATGGGTATAAAAGCAAAAGCAGAAGGCAAAGATATTTTGGTGGGAAATGCCGCTTTAATGAAAAAATTCGGTGTTGACTGCGATACCCGAAAGGACAGCAAAACAACGGTTTATACCTCCGTAAACGGAAAACTTGCCGGTATAATAACCGTTGCCGACACTGTGAAAAAAGACAGTGAAAAGACAATTTCTTCTCTTAAAAATATGGGTATAAAAACTGTTCTGCTGACGGGAGACAGAAAAGAAAGTGCTGATGAATTTAACAGGGAACTAAAGCTTGATGAAATAAAATCAGAACTTCTTCCTGCCGATAAACTCAGCGAAGTAGAAAATCTCTATAAAAATGGCTCAAAAACAATAGTGTATTTGGGTGACGGTATAAACGATGCTCCCGTTTTGAGACGTGCCGATGTAGGTGCGGCTATGGGCGGCTTGGGTTCCGATTCTGCCATAGAGGCTGCTGACTGTGTAATTATGTCTGACGAGCCTTCGAAAATTCTTGATGCAATCTCAATATCAAAGGAAACAATGAGAAGAATAAAGCAAAACACAACCTTTGTAATTGCCGTTAAGGTGATAGTTTTGGCAGTTTCCGCCGTAGGTCTCGGCAATATGTGGCTTGCTGTTTTCGCCGACATAGGCACAGCTTTGATAGCGATTTTAAATTCAATCCGCTGAAATTATACCTTTCAGCAAAAACAGCAATTATTAATATTCAACATGAGTTACGCCGTTTGTTTTCCTTGACAACACTTCTTAAATGTAATAAAATAAAGATACAGACAAGAGATAGACTTATTTGAAAGGGTATTTTATGGAAATCAATAACGAAATCGGGAAATATGTCGGCAATAAGAAGGAATATAAATTGCTTGATGCCAATGCAAAAAGGCTTTTTGCCATAAAAATCATAACGGCACATATTTTGAAGGGCTGTCTTGATGAATTTAAGGAGTTCGACCCTTATTACATTGCCGACAGCTGTATCGAAGGGGAGGCTCAAATATCGGAGGTAACTGTCCACCGTAATGAAACGTAAGTTCTATCCGGAATGACAACGGAAGACACAAGCGAAAGCGAAGGAAAGGTTTTCTTTGACATACTTTTTTATGTCTATATTCCTGTATCAAAAGAACGTGTAAAGCTTATAATAAACATAGAGGCTCAAAACAGGTTTAACCCCGGCTATTCACTTTTGAAACGTGTCATCTATTATTGCTCAAGGCTTATGTCATCGCAGTATAACAGGGAATTTGACGACAGAAATTACAATGATGTTAAAAAGGTAATTTCTGTTTGGATATGTATGAATCCGCCGAAAGATAAGAAAAATACAATTACACGGTTTTCTATGACAGAAAAAAATTTGGTTGGAAACGCAAAGTACAGCTATAACGAATATGACCTTATCGAAGTAGTAATGGTTTGCCTCGGAGGAAAAGAAGATGACGAAAATTACAGCGGCTTGATTAAACTCTTAAGCACCCTTACTTCGCCCAAACTAAAACCAAACGAGGTTAAACACATTTTAAGTAACGAATTCAGCATAAAGCTGACAAAGAAAATAGAAAGCGAGGTGCTTGGTATGTGTAATATAAGCTATGGAATTTACGAACAGGGAATGACTGAAGGCGAGATAAAGGGCAGAGAAAAGACACTTATCGAAAATATTAAGGTTTTGATGAAAAATCTCGGGCTTTCGTTTGAAGAGGCTTTACGGGCATTAAGCATACCCGAGGCAGAATACGGAAAGTACAGGAAAATAATTTTAGGATAAATATATTGATAAAATTTACGCAGCTTTTTCGACCGGTTCGGAAAAGCTGTTTTTATAACATAATTTATAACATAAATAACCCCCGAGGGGGCTTTGAGTAACCCTCAGTTTCAAAAGTCCTCTGAACGCCAGAGGGCTTTGTTGACATTGCGTCATTTTCACATTTCCGATTTTATAAAGCAAAAACCCCGGAGGGCTTTTAAAAGAGCTTTCCGGGGGTGGTTTTTATTAATAAGTAATTGTATTGAAAACTGTCTGATTACCCTCAACGGTTGTTAAGGTTCCGCTTGCTGTTATTACGTTTTCTGTTGTAAAGGAGACAATTTCCATTACGGGTTTTGTATATTCTTTTTTCATTGTATAATTACCTCCTTATTTAAAGCTGATTTTAAGATCATCTATGCTGTTGTTGTCTGATAATTCTACAACATAAGCTATAACGTAGCTTGCTCCTGATACGAATTCATCTGCTGTCTTTGTACCTGAGTCGAAAGCAATACCTGTGTAAACTGTATCTGCGTCTGCGGCAAGTAACTCTGTATCACCGGCAACAATGTTAAATGCACTGTTTTCTGCCTCAGCTGCTGTTACACCGAATATTGCTATAGGGTTAACTGTTATGGAACCAATCTGCAATGTTGTGCCTGTGTCGTTATCATCGCCTACGATTGTGTATGTACCTGCCTCAAGATAAACAGACTTAGTTGTAGAACCTGAACCGCCGTATATATAGTCTGTGGCATAGATTTCTGTTCCGCCTGAATCCTTTAATGTAAATGATGCACATTTAGTTGTAGTTGATGAACCGCAGCTAACTTTAAAAGTAACTTCCTTAGCGCTGTCTAAAATAAAGCTCATAGAACCTGTGAATTTTGATCTGTCGCTTGCTGTAGCAACAAGGTCACTGCCGGGCTCGAAGTCGGGTAATAAGAAACTTGTGTATGAACCGTTGCCAAGAGCTGTAAGAGTATACTTTGTAAGTGTTACCTCTGATGCTGTAAATACAGTTGAATCAGTTTCGGGAACAACAGTTAATGTTGCGTTTTGAGAATCGTAATCTATAGCTGTAACAGCTAATACATCACCGTCAGCAAAAGGAGCATCTGCGCCTTCTTCTACAGTCTTTTCAATTGTATAAGCACCGTCTGCATCTGTTTTAACTTCGTATGTGCCGACTGTAATAGATGTACTTGCCAAATTTGTTGTACCGTTGATGGTATAAGTTACACTTGTGTCTTCAGGATATGATACATTATTTGTAACTACAACTTCAATCCCTTGAATTTTAGCCTCTTTGTCGTCAGTTTCAGCAAACTGAAGATAGCCGTCACCTGTGTCTTCAGCCGTAAATTCATAAGCCTGTCCGCTTGATGATAAACTTTTCGTAGTTTCTGTGTCGGTAAGCTGTAAATATCTATCACTTACGGTAGACTGGTTTGTTAATGTAATTGTTCCGGCTGAGCCTACAGGAACGGGAATGCTGAATTTAGCACTATATATTGACAAATAAGGACTAGAACTGCTGCTGATTCTGAATCTTGAAGTTACTTCATCAACAACAATACCGAGAACTGTATCACCTGCAGAACAAGAAATATTGCCGTCGGGCATATTTAATGAAAAGTCCCAAGTTCTGGTTGTTAAATCTGCGCTTGTTTTTACACTGCCGTAATCTGTGTAATCAGCAGCAAAAACGGTACTGATGTTCATTACTACCATACACGAGCAAAGCATTGTGAGCGCTAAGATCGTGCTTAAAAATCTCTTTGC
>JAJQBF010000213.1 GCA_021203425.1 Clostridiales bacterium
TTTTAAAACATATTTTTTGTCTTTCAAAATTGCTGTAAAAAACCAATTCAGCCAGATAATTCTTTGTCTAAATTTGAAAAAACAGGCTTAATAAGCTTTTACCGTCCGAAAGAAAGAACTTTTTGCTTAAGAATAGCAGCCGCAAGAATTCCCCCTGCAATAACCCCGGCAATCATTTGGGTTATATTTCCCGGTATAGAGGTCAGAGGGGAAATGAAATTATGATAAAGTATAACCTCTGTCAAATAATAGCCTGCTACCTTTATTATTGTACAGACAACAAAGGCTGCCCCGCATTTCAAAATGTTTAAGTTTCTGCTTTCGCTGTACGCAATTTTACCGGCAAAATAACCCATAAGAAGGCTTATTATAAATGTAAAGGGCGCCCATACGGCATATTCTGAAAAGAGGTCGAAAAGACCCATTCCCACTCCGCCGGCAAAGGCTCCGGCTTTTTTTCCGAAGACGAAGGCAGTAAAAAACATAAAGGCGGTTCCCAAGTGAACATAGCCGCCCCCTGTTATTGAGGGTGTGTGAAAGCCTATTCTTGAGCCGGCAAACACAAGAGCCGTCATAAGACCCGTAAGCACTACTGTTCTGATGTGTTCTCTTTCGTTTTTAATCTTTGATTGTGACTGTGAACCCATTTTTTTCTATCTCCTTTTTGAAATTATCCTGTAGATTTGCTTTAAGCTTTACTCCGGCTTTTTCAAGGCTGTAAGTGAAGGCAGTTAAAAATCTGTACATATTGGCGCCTGTGCAGTTTTCTCCCATATGACCTATTCTTATAACCTTGTTTTCAAGATAGCCTAGAGAACTTCCGGCTAAAATTCCGAAATCCTCCAGAATATATTTTTGAAGTGTGGGGAAGTCTGCACCTTCCGGAAGAAGAACCGCCGTAACGGTGTTTGAAAAACCACTTTGGGCATAAATTTCAAGACCGGCTTTTTTTACGGCATATCTTATGCCTTCGGCTATAACCTTGTGTCTGTTTACGAAATCTCCCGATAGTGTTCTGTCAAGGGTCTTATCAAGGGCATATATAAGATGTATTGGCATAGTATAGGGGAACCACTTGTTTTTATACCAGTCCTTAAAAGCAGCTAAATTACAGTAAAAGCTTTTGACAGGTGCTTTTCTGTCATATATGGCATCAAGAGCGGCTTTGCTCAGACTTAAGAATGTAAGACCTACAGGGGCGGATAAACATTTTTGCGAGCCTCCCAAGACAATGTCAATCTGCCACTTGTCTGTTTCAAGTTCGTCGCCGCCCATACCGGAAACGCTGTCAACTACGGATAAAATTCCGTATTCCTTTAGAAGAGGACAAATTTTATCTACGGGATTCTTTATTCCCGACGGTGTTTCACAGTGAACCATAGTTGCATATTTAAAATTGTGGTCCCTTTCAAGGAATGTTTTAAGTTCATTTACATCTATTTCATTTCTGTAGTCGGATTTAAACACAACTGTTTCTCCGCCGTAAAGTTTAACAAAGTCTTCAAAGCCTGCGCCGAAAATACCGTTGTCTATAATAAGAACCCTGTCGCCCTCTTCCGTAAGAGAACAGCAGGCAGCCTCAAGCCCTAAAATTCCCTCTCCGGCAAGAATCAAAACTTCATTCTCCGTTTTCATAAGCTTTTGCAGCTTAGTGCATACATTTTTGTAAAATTCATAAAAATTCGGGTCAATATCCGGATTTGTAAACTCCCTGCCCAAAGCCTCTCTTACTTCATTGCTTAAATATATAGGTCCCGGGGTTAAAACAAAAGGCACACTCATTTTCTTTCCCTCCTGGAATTATCTTTTTCTATAATTATACACACATTTTGTAAAACTTCAACAATATATATAAATTGTATCGATACAATTCGATGCTCCGAAAGATGAAACTCATACTTGATTATATTGGAATTTTGTTGTAATATAAAAACATAAGGAGCGTAAAAACATAACAGGCAAATCCTGAAAACTTAAGGAGGAAAATATGGATTCAACAGCAATGAAAACGGTTAATACTATCAGAATTTTAGGTTGTGAGGCCATAGAAAAGGCGAAGTCCGGTCATCCGGGTATTGTTTTAGGCTCAGCTCCTATTCTTTATGAGCTGTGGGCAAATCATATGTACCATAATCCCTATAATCCCGACTTTATAAACAGAGACAGATTTATTATTTCGTCGGGTCACGGCTCCGCTTTACTTTATTCTATGCTCTGTGTATTCAACTACGGACTTACAACAGAGGATATGAAAGGTTTCAGACAGTTTGGAACACTTACCCCCGGTCATCCGGAATACGGTCACACAAAGGGTGTTGAAATATCAACAGGTCCTCTCGGTCAGGGCGTGGCAAATTCCGTAGGTATGGCTCTTGCCGAAAGAACACTTGCGGCAAAATTCAATAAGGACGATATTAAGCCCATTAACCACTACACATACTGCCTTTGCGGCGACGGCTGTCTTATGGAGGGAATTTCTTACGAAGCAGCCTCTTTCGCAGGCGCTCAGGGCTTGGGCAAGCTGATTGTTCTTTATGATTCAAATGACATAACAATCGAAGGAAACACAGATATTACCTTCAAAGACAACATTAAAATGCGTTTTGAGGCTGTAAACTGGCAGTATCTCAAAGTAAACGACGGAAACAATCTTGAAGAAATAGGAAAAGCCATAGAAGAGGCAAAGGCGGAAACAAACAAGCCTACAATAATTGAAATAAAAACAGTAATAGGCTATGGTTCACCTAATAAAAGCGGGACACCCGGGGTTCACGGTGCGCCTTTGGGCGAAGAAGAACTTAAGGCAACAAAGGCTAATTTAGGGCTTGACCCCGAAAAGGAATTTTACATTGATGATGATGTAAAGGCTCATATGAAAGATGTTTGCGGAAAGCTTGCCGAATATGAGGAAGAATGGAACAAGGTCTATGCTGATTATAAAGAGGCTTATCTCGAAGATGCGGCTGAACTTGAAAAGTGGCTTAATCTTGAATATGACAGAGATCTTGAAGATAATGAGGAATTTTGGGCTGTTGACGGTGTTTCAAGGTCAACAAGACAGTGTTCTGAGGTTATTTTAAACAGAGCGGCTAAGGTTGTTCCAAATCTTATAGGCGGTTCTGCCGACCTTTCACCTTCAAACCTTACGGTTATGAAAGGCAGAGAATATCTTTCAAAGGAAACCCCAACAGGCACCAATATTCACTTCGGTATAAGAGAACACGCTATGGCGGCGATTTCAAACGGTATGTATGTACACGGCGGTTTCCGCCCCTACTTTGCCACATTCTTTGTTTTCTGCGATTATCTCCGTCCGGCTCTTCGTATGGAAGGTATAATGGGTATCCCCCTTATCGGTATTTTTTCACACGATTCAATAGGTGTCGGCGAAGACGGACCTACACACCAGCCTGTTGAACAGCTTTCGTCACTGCGCAGTCTTCCCCATTATTCCGTTTTTCGTCCCTGTGACTTAACGGAAACAGCAGCAGCTTACTGCTATGCTCTTGTCTCAAAAGAAAAGCCTACGGCTATAGTTACTTCAAGACAGACAATTCTGCCTGTGGAAGGAACAAGCAAAGAGGCGCTTAAGGGCGGCTATATTTTCAAAGACGGTGAAAAGGAAGTTCCCGATATTATTCTTATAGCAAGCGGCTCGGAGGTTCCCATAATTGACATGACCTCGGAAATTCTTTCAAAAGAGGGTCTTTCCGTAAGATGTGTAAGTATGCCCTGTATTGAGGCTTTTGAACTTCAAAGCGACGAATATAAAGAGTCTGTTCTTCCCAGAGCCTGCACAAAGCGTGTTGCCGTAGAGGCAGGTACATTTTACGGCTGGCACAGATATACCGGCTTTGACGGAGCTGTAATTTCAATAGATAATTACGGAGTATCGGGAAAATTTGTCGATCTTTTCAAGAAATACGGCTTTACACCCGAAAATGTTGCCGAAAAGGCAAAAGAGGTTTATAATAAATAAGCAATAAAAATATTATAATGCAGCTCAGACGGCGGAATGTTTAACCTTTCGCCGTCTTTTATTTGAGTGAAAAATATTGCATTGTGAAGTTTTTTGAAAATAAACGGAAAATTTGCAAAAACAGCTTGATTTTAACCGGAAAAGAGAGTAAAATATTTAGCAAGCTAAAAATAAGCAGGCTAAACAAAGGAGGGTATATGAAATTTCATCAGCTTACACTTGAAATACAGTCTCTTTTTCAGAGTGCTGTTATAAACAGGGCTAAAAAATTGAATCTAATGCCGGGGCAGCCTAAAATTCTTGATTATTTGGAAGAACACAATGGCAGCAGTCTTTCTGAAATTTCCCGAGGGTGTTTTTTGAGCAACCCCACTGTAACGGGGCTTATAGACAGAATGGAAAAAACAGGTCTTATTGAAAGATGCCACAAAACGGGAGACAAAAAACTAATTATATTTTCCTGACGGAAAAGGGAAAAAATGAGCTTAAAAACATTGCCGAAATATTTTCCGACATAGAAAATACAGCCCTTAAAGGACTTAACATTGAAGAAAAAGACAATTTTTTGAAAACACTTAACAAGGTTAAAATAAATTTGGAGGAATTTTATAATGAACATTAAAGAATACGTAAAACGCTATTTTTATTTGATTGCAGGACTTTTTATTTTATCTCTCGGGGTTGCCCTTTCTACAAGGGCAAGACTGGGCGCTTCGCCTATTTCCTATGTGCCCTACGTTTTAAGTTTGGGTTTTCCTCTTACAATGGGTACCATAACAATAATTATGCATACAATATTCATTGCTTTACAGGTTATAATTTTAAGACGTGATTTTAACCCCGTACAGCTTCTTCAGCTCATAGCAACATTTATTTTCGGTGTTTTTACAGATCTTTCTCTTTTTATAGTCAGCGGAATAAATATTGAAAATATTGCCACAAGATGGATTTTATGTATTATAAGCTGTATGGTTGTGGTTTTCGGCGTAAATATGGAGGTTAAGGCAGATGTTCTTATGCTCCCGGGAGAAGGGCTTATACTTGCGATATCAAAAAAACAAAGGCGGAATTCGGAAAATGCAAAGCAGGCTTTGACTGTACTCTTATGTGTCTCGGAACGATTTTTTCACTGCTCCTTTTCGGGAAATTTGACGGTATAAGAGAAGGAACCGTGGCGGCGGCTATTCTCGTAGGCACATTCGTAAGAATTCTCAACAGAAAATTTACGTTTATATATAAGGCAATAGGCATAAACGAGCCTCTTCAAAGAAAGAAAACAAAGTCTTCCGACAGTGTTTAAAAACTTGCAAAAAATGTGTTTTTGCGGACTTTGCCCATAAAAATCTCTAAAGTTTTAAAATTTTTATGACAAAAACAGATTGCATATTTCATAATGTGTGCTATAATAT
>JAJQBF010000030.1 GCA_021203425.1 Clostridiales bacterium
CAATTAAGTAAAAAAGCTGTTGAAATATAAGCTGAGATTTGGTATTATTAAGGATATAAAATATTAACTGAGGAAATGAATTAAAATGATAAGAGAAGATTTGAAAAACAGAAAAAGAATTATTGTAAAAATAGGAACCACATCTTTAACCTACCCCAACGGAAACATAAACTTCCGCCGTTTTGACAGACTGGCGGCTGTTTTAACCGACATAAGAAACAGTGGCAGAGATATTATACTTGTTTCTTCGAGAGCAATAGCCGTAGGCGCCAAAAGACTGGGGCTTTCGGAGCGTCCCCGTGACATAGTGGGAAAGCAGGCCTCATCTGCCGTAGGTCAGGCGATACTTATGCGGTATTACGAAAAAAGCTTTAACGAATTTAATCAGCGTGTAGCCCAGATTCTCCTTACAAAGGATATTTTTAATTATGACCACAAAAGGACAAATGTTAAAAATACATTGGAGAGACTTCTTGAAATGAATGTTATCCCCATAGTAAACGAAAACGACACAGTTGCAACGGAAGAATTTAATGAGTTTTCCGACAATGACACCCTTGCTTCTTATGTTACCGAGCTTATAGGGGGAGACTTGCTTATTCTTCTTTCGGATATTGACGGTATGTTTACCGGTGACCCCAACAAAGACAAAAACGCCAAGCTTATAAGTGTTATCGAGAAAATCGATGAAAATATAATAAACCAAGCCGGCGGTTCAAGTTCCGTTTTCGGAACAGGGGGGAATGGCAACAAAGGTTAAGGCGGCTATGAAGGTTAATGCGGCAAACTGCGATATGGTTATAGCCAAGGGAGACGACCCCAACATAATTTATAAAATTACCGAGGGAGAGGCTGTAGGCACATTATTTTCAAGGGGATAAGCTATGGATAAAAAAAGTCTTCGAAAAGAAATGCTTGAAAAACGAAATTCTGTTCCCAAGGAAGTAAGGCATAAAAAAAGTCTTGTCATAAAGGAAAAGCTGTTATCCGATCCTGATTATAAGGCTTGTGAAAGTTTGTTTTGTTATCTCAGCTTTCGTTCGGAAACTGAAACAGAGGAAATTATAACGGCGGCTCTTTATGAGGGCAAAACAGTTGCCCTTCCTTATATGACGGAAAAGAAGGGGGAAATGGTTTTTGTAAAAATTTCTTCTCTTTCCGACCTTGTTAAAAATTCATTCGGAATATATGAACCTGTTCCCAAAGAGGAAAATATAGTTTTTCCCACCGACAAGACAGTTATAATCGTTCCCGGGGCAGTTTTTTCAAAGGACGGCGGTCGTATAGGTTACGGAGGGGGCTATTATGACAGATATTTAAGCCGCTTTAAGCCTGTGTGTACCATAGGTATAGGCTTTGGGGAACAGCTTTGTGACAAAATACCGGCTGATAAATATGATATCGGCTTAGACAAAATAATTACAGATTAAAAATACGGAGGTGCAGCATGGATATTATTACAATAGGCAAAAAGGCAAAAGCAGCCTCAAGACTGACAGCGTCTTTAAAAACGGCTGAGAAAAACGAAATTTTATTGAAAACGGCTGAGGCTCTTATTAAAAACACAGAGGAAATTCTTAAGGCAAACAGCACAGACGTTGAAAAAGCAAAACAGTCGGGAACTCCGGGACCTATGGTTGACAGACTTGCCCTTAATGAAGAGAGAATAGAGGGTATGGCAGACGGCTTAAGGCAGATTGCAAAGCTGCCAGACCCAACGGGAGAGGTCATTAATATGAAAACCCTTCCCAACGGTCTTGTTGTAGGTGAAAAGAGAGTGCCTATGGGGGTTATAGGTATAATTTACGAAGCAAGACCCAACGTAACAAGCGATGCTTTCGGGCTTTGCCTTAAGGCAGGAAATGCCGTTATTTTAAAAGGCGGCTCCGATGCCATAAATTCAAATATGGCAATTGTAAACGTGTTTAAAAAAGTAATTGAAGAAATGGGTATAAACCCCGACATAGTTCAGCTTATAGAAGATACAAGCCGAAAGGCCGCAACGGAGCTTATGCGTTTTAACGGCTATGTAGATGTGCTTATACCCAGAGGCGGCGCAGGGCTTATTAATTCTGTTGTTATGAATTCCACTGTTCCCGTTATAGAAACGGGCGTGGGAAACTGTCATATTTATGTAGACGACAGCGCAAAAACTGATATGGCTCTTAACATTTTAATAAATGCCAAAACACAGCGCCCCGGTGTATGTAATGCGGCTGAATCTCTTCTTGTGTCGGAAAAAGCCGCTCCCGAATTTCTTCCTGCGGCTGTAAAGGCGCTTAAGGAAAAGAATGTGGAAATAAGGGGCTGTGAAAAGACAAGAGAAATCTGCAAAGACTCCGACATAATTCCTGCAACAGAAGAGGACTACGGAAAGGAATTCCAGGACTATATTATTTCCGTAAAGGTTGTTAAAGACGTTGACGAAGCTATTGCCCACATAGCAAAATATTCCACAGACCACTCGGAAGCAATTGTAACGGAAAGCTATGAAAATGCAATGAAGTTTACAAACGAGGTTGACTCTGCCGCTGTTTATGTAAATGCTTCAACCCGTTTTACAGACGGAAACGAATTTGGCTTCGGCGCCGAAATAGGTATATCAACCCAAAAGCTCCACGCCAGAGGACCTATGGGCTTAAAGGCATTGACAACAACAAAGTTTATAATTTACGGAAACGGACAAATAAGAAAATAAAACGCCGGACAAGGTCTGACGCTGATTTCTGATAATTAAAACAGGCTCGGTCACCGAACTGTAAACGGTGCGCTGAGCCTGTTTGATATTTATATTCATTTGTGATTTAAAAAGTATTGTTATAAATCTTCTTGATTTGAGCCGATGAAAGATCTTCTATAGAACTGTTTTCATTTACAATAACCGCTATGGCATCTCTTGCTATAGCTTTTTTTGTGAGAAGTTCTTCTTCGTAGTCCTTTAAATTTCTTGAGGAAATGGCAATGTCACATTCTCCTCTCATTGCGTCTGTCAAGCCCTGTGTTGAGTCGGAAACCTCAACTGTTATTTCAGCGTTGGGGTTATAGCTTTTATAAGCCTCGGTCAGGGCGCTTACTACAGGGGCTGCTGAAGATGAGCCGGCAATTTTTATTGTGCCAGCCGATTTATCAGATAAAAACGTTGCGTTTTCCTCTACGGGAAGGACATATTCTGCCACGATTTCCTGTCCTGCGGAAAGAATATATGTAATAAAATCTTCCTCTGCAGGGTTAAGAGAGCTGCTGTAAGCTATAAAGTAATTTCTGCAAAGGGGGTATTTTCCGTTTTTTACACTTTCCGAATCGGGATAAATTCCGTCTACGGATACTGCCTTAATCGCCAAATTATCGGCAAGTGAGCTGTAAGCAATATAGCCTATTGCCTTTTCGTCTTCTGCCACTGTTTTGATAACATCGTCTGTGGAAACGGCTATAATATCAGTTCCCGTTCCGTCTGTGGCTAAAAGGCTTTCAAACTCTGTTCTTGTTCCGGAGCCTTCTTCTCTTGATACGGCTTTAAGTTCACTGAGAGCCGAATCGGGTGTTCCCGAAACGGCGGCGCAGGAGGTCGCCGCAAGACACATCATAAGCAAGGGCAAAATCTTATTAATTACTTTCATTTTCGGTTTCCCCCTTGACCAAATCAAGATTTTCGGCATTGCTCTGTAAATCCACAAATGAGAGATTTTCAACAGCCTCTTCCACTATGCTTACACAGTCGTCTGCTGCTCTTTCAAGCTCATATAATATTGCGGCATAGTCGCTTGTCGATGCCGGGCTGCATCTGCCGTCTTTTACTCTTAAAATATAGGCTTTGTTTAAAATTCTCTGTTCTTTTCTGAGCTCTTTCTTTGCGGAATTTATTATATTTTCGGTGTCGTCGCTGCCGTTTTTTAAAACTTCGACAGCCCTGTAGAATATGTTTCCTATAAGGTCTGTACTTTCTTTCAAGCCCTCAATTGCCTCGTCTGAGAAACTCTTTCCGCCGTCTGCGTTTTCCTTATATATTTTCTCGATTTCACTGCTCCTGTCGGCAACTCTTTCTATGTGGTTTGTTACAAAAAGAAGCCCTGCCGTTTGTTCGGCTTGGGCGATTGTAAGTCCGCCTTCGGATAAAAGTTTTGTTATATAGTCCGATATGCTGTCGCTTAAAGATTTTATGGCTGAAACAGCGCCGGTAAACTCATCTGCCGCTGCTGAAGTTTTGTCGGTAATATATGTACGGAGCAGATTTATCATTTTTGTTGTGTAGTCGGAAAGGCGGCTGATTTCAAGAGAAATCATATACATAGCCGCTACGGGCTGGTGAATTAAGTTTTCGTCAAGATAACGTGGCTTGACATCAGATGTTTCAGCTGCGTCATTTCCCCTTACTATGAATTTAACTATCTTAACCATAACGGGAAGAAGGGGCAGCCAAATAAGAGTACAAACTATATTGAAGGTTGTGTGTGCGTTTGCAATCTGTCTTGAAATAACATCGATTTCGTTTCCCGAAGGTGAAATCATTGTTACAAACTTGGCAAGAACCGGTATAAGGAAGAGGAAGACGATACTTCCGCTTATGTTAAACGCACTGTGGGCAACAGCCGTTCTCTTTGCGTTTTTGTTTTGACCGATACAAGCTAAAAGAGCCGTAATTGTTGTTCCTATGTTGTCACCCAAAAGAATGGGTATAGCCCCCGTAAGCCCTATAACGCTTGTTACTTCGTCGGGACCGGCTTGTGAGGCGAAATTTTGAAGTACGGCGATAGTTGCCGAGCTTGACTGAACAACGAGAGTCATAACCATACCCAGAAGAACTCCCAAAACAGGCATTCCCGAAACCTTGCCCATTAAATCTACAAAGAAGGGGCTGCTTGCCAAAGGTTTCATAACTCCGCCCATAATTTCTATACCTTCGAAGAGTAAACCGAAGGAAAATATAACCATACCTACATTTTTGATTTTTTCCCTTTTGCTTACAAAATTCATTATAAAGCCTATAAAAATAATGGGGTAAATGTAGTTGCTGATTTTGAAGGCAAGGAGCTGAGCCGTCATTGTCGTGCCTATGTTTGCGCCGAATATAATGGAAATTGCCTGAGGCAGACTCATAAGCCCTGCGCTTACAAAACCTATTGCCATAACCGTAGTGGCTGAGCTTGACTGAAGAACAGCCGTAACAATCATACCGGCTACAGCGCCCATAACGGGATTTTTAGTCAAAAAGCTCAGTATGCTTTTCATTTTCTCTCCGGCTGCCTTTTGAAGAGCGCTGCTCATACTGTTCATTCCGTAAAGAAACAGCGCCACGCCCCCTATAAGACCGAAAACAACCTGCAATTTTTCATTCATAAGTTTCATCTCTCCTTAAAAAATTTCTTTTTTATACTAAACGC
>JAJQBF010000253.1 GCA_021203425.1 Clostridiales bacterium
TGTAAAAACAGTAAAACCAAAAGTTTTTATAATGGAAAATGTTAAAGGTATTATGACTATGAAAAACGGAAAAATTTTTGAAGAAATAAAAAAAATTTTTCAAGATGCAGATATGTTAGACGGACGTCCGTATCATTTATATTGTCGTGTTATCAAGGCGGTAGAATTCGGAATTCCTCAAAAGAGAGAGCGAATGATTATAATAGGTACAACAATAAAAAATGCAGATATCGAAAAATTATGGGATTTAACAATTGAGGATATGAAAAAGGAATATCCGACGTATTTTGATAAAGTAACAGTTGCCAATGCAATCGGGAATATGCCAAAGACAATGCCTGACGGAATAGTGTTAAATCCCGTTCCTGTTACAAATTATCAAAAATATCTGTCTTGCAGCAATACTACTTTAAGCAATCACACTAAGACAAATCATTCGAAAACAGCAATAGACAGAATGAGCAGAGTAAATAACGGACAAAATTTTACTGTATTGGAAGAAAAGATAAATTCAGTACACAGCGGTTCATATGGAAGACTATGTTGGAATGAATAGGCACCCGCAATTACAACAAGGTTTGATACCCCTGCCGGTGGAAGATTTATTCACCCTATTGAGAATCGAACTTTAACCCCAAGAGAAGCGGCAAGAATACAAAGTTTTCCTGATGAATTTGTTTTTTACGGCAGCAAAACAACAATATGCAAAATGATAGGGAATGCCGTGCCGCCTAAAATTTCATTCTTTTTGGCAAAGCTGGTAAGAAAAATTACAGAGACGGAGGAATATTAAAATGAACCCCATTTTACAAGCAAAATTAGATGAGCTGGATAGGGCAAATAAATATGAATGTTGGTATCTTGTAAAACAACCATCAGCGTTTGGCTATCTGTGTTATTTGGTTTCTTTCTTATCTGGATATAAAACTAAAAACCCTCACAGTAATCCTCAGAATTTTATAGAGCAGAAAATTTCTGAACTTAAGGCAGCCAAGCCCGATATAGAAATTTCAAATAATTATCGTGCATTAAGAGTTGCTGCTTTTTTCGGGCTTATAACTATGAAATCGAAAAAATATGAAGAGGCATTGATTACAGAAACTTTTAATGAAATTACAAATAGATGTAATGGAGAATATGAGAAGACAGAATTTTATGCTGATATTATTCAGCGGCAGATAGAAAAAATGTATATAAGCTCTCAGATTGACGAAGAGTATAAAGGAGTTCGGCAAGATTACAGATTATATCCGGTTATGCTTTTGTATAAAGTTCTGCTTGAATTAGGCCGTTCATCAGGCAAATATTCTGTTTCTATGATTGAATACAGATATATGGTTGCAACTACAAAAGTTTTTGAAGATTTTTTGGAAACATTGTTATTGATTAAACTGCTTAGAGAAGACAACGATAATGTTTCTGAAAAATTTGAACAATACAAAGAAAAATTTGATAACCGACTGATTCAAGCACTTAAGCAGCTGGACACACTGGATATCCGCAAAGACAGTATCACATTAAAAAACAATAAAATCGAAGAGGCCGCAAAGAAGGTATTTATTTTTGAACAGAATCCCGATATATTCACAACTGAAAACTATTTAGTATTCTTGGGTTCCGCAAAATCACTGTTTGATCTGGAATCTTTTGAAACAAATGAAAGTGAAAAAGGCAATTTTGAAGTACAAACGGAAAAAGATTTTTCTGAAAGCAGCAGATTAACAACAGGCTGCAATGTGCTTTTATACGGTGTTCCCGGTTCGGGAAAAAGCTGGTCTATTAAACACGAATATTGCAAAAAAGACACTAATACAGAACGCTTGGTATTCCACCCGGATTATACATATTCTGATTTCGTCGGGCAGATTTTGCCGAATGTAGATGAAAACGGACAAGTGAGTTATAAATTTACTGCCGGTCCCTTTACCAATATTTTAGCTGAGGCATATGCACACCCGCAGGAGGAATATATCCTGATTATCGAAGAAATCAATAGAGGGAATGCACCTGCTGTTTTCGGTGATGTTTTTCAGCTGCTTGACAGGAAAACCGAAATTTACGATGTAAATGATGACGGTTATCCTATAGGCACAAGTGAATATGGTATTAAGAATGAAAATATTGCGTCTATTGTTTACGGCGATAAAACACACGAGGTTCGTATTCCGTCTAATTTGTCAATTATAGGTACTATGAATACATCAGACCAAAATGTGTTTACACTTGATACTGCTTTTCAAAGAAGATAGGGAATGGGATTAATTGAAAACAGTTTTGAACACGCAGACAGAAAATTGGCAGATGCAAAAATTCTTGACACGGGAGTTACTTGGGAAACTTTCTGTACACAGATTAATGAAATTATTGTCGAAAGAAATATACATATGACTTCTTCCGAAGATAAGCGCTTAGGCGCATACTTTGTCAATTTGAAAGATTTAGCTTATGATGAAAAAAATGGGAAATTTGTCTGACGGCGAATATGATAATTTGCGTTCAAAAGAACAAAACAGAACTATTACCGCTGAAGAACAAACCAAGCTTACTGAAATACGTGAGGCGATGAAACAAAATCGTAAATTTCCGGAAAAAGTGATTAAATATTTATGGGACGATGCATTTAAGTTTAACAGAGATGCTGTTTTTGATATAACAAAATTCAAAAGCTTAGAACAAGTGATTAGAGCTTTTATGTATTCCGAAAAGGCAGAGCGTTTTTCAATGTTCATAAAAAACGTGAAAAATACATTTACTAATCCGAAAGAATAAGGCGGTGATATTATATGGATTCGGATTCAGAATTAAATATGACTGTCATTAATGACGATATTAAAAAGCACTGCCATATTAATTCAAATGAAGACGGCGACCGCTTTGTAGGAGTTAAAGCCGATTCAGATAATATTATGGTATACTTTCCCATCGGATATCAGCTGCCCGAAACAAATGCTGAAATCAGAATGGATATTCACCACCTGATTCAAGTTTTATCTGAGTTTACCACTAAAGAAGACCGACTGCTTGCACTCAATAAGTTTGATACACCTCAGACTGTGGATTTTCCCATAAATGCTTACAGAGAGGTTATAGAATATTATTTCTCTATCGGCGGTAAATACTATACAGAGGTTGACCCCGTATATAAAACAAGCACTGCCGGTAAGCAAGATTGGGCCAGAACAGTTCGAAATCAAACGCCTTTAATACAGCAGAAGAACGGTATCAGTTCTTTTATTTTTACAAACTTTACAGTAAGGACGGTAACCCCGAATGACTCGAAACAAATAACTCAAATTAATCGTTTTTGTGTATACGAAGCTTTCAAAAAAATAGGTATGTTGTCCTTATATGCCGGAACAACCGGGACCCCACTCAAATAAAAAAGAATCAATCAGCATATTGAACGCAAAACTCGGAAATACAAACGATGATAAAAAACGAAACCTGTTTCAGGCAATGAAGAATATGCTTCAGTTCATGGACGAAAAAACATCTGAAAAACAATTTTATTTCGGAACAGATGATTTTGACCATGTATGGGAAAAATTAATTGATAAGGCATTTGGAGAAAGAGACAAGGAAAAGTATTTTCCCCATTCAAGATGGCTGCTTGATTATGATAAGCATAAAGAAAAACGTCCGTTAATGCCGGATACCATTATGATTTACAATGGAAAATATTATATTCTTGATGCAAAATGCTACAAATACGACCGGACGGCTATTCCCGAACACTTGCCCAATGGCTCATCTATTAATAAACAAATTACATATGGCGAGTATCTGGAAAAATATAAGGGTGTTGATGCAAAGTCATTGTTTAACGCTTTTATTATGCCTTATAATATGGCAAAAAACTTTTTTAAATTAGATACGGTTGTCGGGAATATAGGGAAGGCTGTCGGTGATTGGCGTTTCAATAAAAAATACTATGAAAGAATACAAGGTATTGTAATGGATACAAGATACTTAATGCACCATTACACAGGGAATCCTATAAAGGAAAAGGCAGCCTTGGCTGAATGTATTGAAAAAGTTTTGAGCAGAACGCCTGTGCCTTCGGCAGCAGATAAAACTGATTAGTTTCAACCTGCATATTAGAATTTAATAAAATATCAAGACAGCCTTTCCGAACAAGCGGAAAGGCTGTAATTGTCTGTCACATTTTTGCCTTTAGGTTTTCAAGACGGTTAAGGGCGGCATAAAGGGTTTCGTCTTTCTTGGCGAAGTGAAGTCTTATGTAGCTGTTTATGGGTTCTCTGAAAAAGCTTGAGCCGGGAACAGTGCCTACACCTACCCTTTCAGCCATAATCTCGCAGAATTCAAGGTCGCTTTCATAACCGAATTCTGATATATCAAGCATAACGTAATAGGCGCCTTGGGGTTCGGTATGGGGTATTTTCAAATCGGTCAGACCTTTAAGGAAAAGATTTCTCTTTTCTGTGTATTCGGCTTGGAGCGCTTTATAGTAGCTGTCGCCGAAGTTAAGCCCCGCAACGGCAGCCTCCTGTAAGGGGGCTGCAGCGCCTACAGTAAGAAAATCGTGAACCTTTTTAACACATTCCGTTATTTCCGGCGAGGCTATAACATAGCCCAGCCGCCAGCCTGTTATTGAGTAGGTTTTTGAAAGAGATGAACAGGAAACAGTTCTCTCAAACATACCGGGAAGAGAGGCCATATAAATATGTCTGTTGGGTTCATAGACAATATGTTCATAAACCTCGTCGGTTATGACGTAGGCATCATATTTCCTGCAAAGGTCGGCTATAATCGTAAGCTCCTCATATGTAAAAACCTTTCCGGAAGGGTTTGAAGGGTTGCAGAGAACTATAGCTTTTACGTTTTGTTTAAAGGCATTCTCAAGAACATCGGGGTCAAACGTAAATTCCGGCGGATTCAGTGGAACGTAAACAGGCTCTGCTCCCGTAAGAATTGTATCGGCACCGTAGTTTTCGTAGAAAGGCGAAAATATTATAACCCTGTCCCCGGGATTTGTAACCGCCATCATAGCTGCCATCATTGCTTCTGTGCTGCCGCATGTAACCACAACATTTTCGTTATAATCAATATCAATGCCCATATATTTCGACTGTTTCTTCGCAAGGGCTTTTCTGAAATTCTCCGCTCCCCATGTTATGGAATACTGATGAGGTCCTTTAGAGGAAATCTCTGCCAGCCTATCGGTAATTTCTTTAGGAGGATCAAAGTCGGGAAAACCCTGAGACAAATTAATTGCTCCGTATTGATCTGATATTCTCGTCATTCTTCTTATGACAGAATCCGTAAAATTTGCTGTTCTTATGCTTAAAGGTTTCATATCTCTTGCTCCTTGTTTTGTGCTTTTTTATAATAATAGCCCTAAAAATAATCTTTGTC
>JAJQBF010000298.1 GCA_021203425.1 Clostridiales bacterium
ATACATATAAATATTATATGAATTTTTTAGAATATATATTTCAGCCCATATTAACAAAACCCGCCGCAAAAGGCGCAACAACGCTTAATATCATAACAATAATAACAACGGCGGCAATAATTCTTGCCAGTTTTTGTCTTTGCTGAGAATTCATTCTTTTCATTTTTTTTTATATCCCCCAAACTTTGTTAAGTTTTTTTGCTATAAGAATTATACCACAGAGAAGATAAAAGTGCAATAATAAAATTATGAATAAATGGCTTGGCAAAATTTGCGGTTTGAGCTAAATAAACTCACAGGGCGGCAGCTGCCTGATTTTCAATTCATTAATAATTTGCTTGACATAAGAGGCAAAATTTTGTATAATCTGAGTAGTTGAAAATACAGCGGCTGTGATGACGAGAGTACCTTTCTCGGAAGTAAAAGAAATGAAACGCCGAAGGCTGAAAGCGTTTCTTATGTTAAGAGTTTGGGAAGTTCACGTCGGAGCCTGCTCCCTGAAAATAAATATAAGTAGGGGAGTACGGGTTGTTTCCGTTAAAGAACTGTTAAAGTGCAGGCTTTGCTTGAATTTGGGTGGTACCGCGGTTTACGTCGTCCCTTAGAAGGCAGAAGTCTTTTTTTATTGAATACAACGTCAGAAAGGAATGTTTTTATGAAAGACAAATTACTGGAGGTAAAAGAAAAAGCTCTTAAAAATCTTTCAAATGTTTCCGATTTAAACCAGCTTGACGAAATAAGAATTAAGCTGTTCGGAAAGAAAGGTGAGCTTACCTCACTTATGAAGGGTATGGGAAAGCTCTCCAAAGAAGAAAGACCGGCTATGGGTCAGCTTGCCAATGAAGTAAGGTCTTCTATTGAAAGAGAAATGGAGAAGTCGAAAAGCCGTCTTGAACAGCAGGCTATGGCTTTTAAGCTTAAAAAAGAGAAAATCGATGTAACGATGCCGGGGAAAATTTCACGAATCGGTCACAGACACCCTATGAATCTTGTTATAGACGAGATTAAAAATATATTTATAGGTATGGGCTATGAAATAGCAGAAGGTCCCGAAGTCGAAGACACATATTATAACTTTACCGCCCTTAATATACCTCCGGGACATACGGCAAGAGACGAACAGGATACCTTCTATGTTGAAGGAGAGGGCGACTTCCTTTTAAGAACCCAGACTTCACCTATGCAGGTAAGAGTTATGGAAACAAGAAAGCCCCCGATCAGAATTATTGCCCCGGGAAGAGTTTACCGTTCAGACGAAGTAGACGCAACTCATTCACCTATTTTCCATCAGCTTGAAGGTCTTGTTATCGACAAGGGCGTAACAATGGGAGACTTAAAGGGCGCCTTAGAGGTTTTCGCAAAGCAGCTTTTCGGCGAAGACACAAAGGTTCGTTTCCGTCCTCATCATTTCCCCTTTACAGAGCCTTCTGCCGAAATGGATGCTACCTGTTTCGGCTGCGGAGGAAAGGGCTGCCGTATATGTAAGGACAGCGGCTGGATTGAGATGCTGGGCTGCGGTATGATTCACCCCAAGGTTTTGGAAATGTCGGGTATCGACCCCAATGTTTACTCCGGCTTTGCCTTCGGTATGGGTTTAGAGAGAGTAACCATGCAGAGATACGGCATAAACGACCTTAGACTGTTGTTCGAGAATGACGCTAAGTTTTTAAAGCAGTTCTGATTTGGAGGGATATAGAAGATGGATTTACCGATCAAATGGTTAAAAGAATATGTTGATTTGGACTGTGACATAAACACATTTATGGATACAATCACTATGGCAGGTCAGAAGGTTGAAGGTCTTGCTGACAATGTATGCAACAGAGCAAAGGCTATAGATAAGGTTGTTGTAGGAAGAATCGAAAAAATAGAGAAACACCCCGACACCGACAAGCTTGTTGTTTGTCAGGTTAATGTTGGTAAAGAAGAAAATATTCAGATTGTAACAGGGGCGCCAAATGTTTTCGAAGGGGCTTATGTTCCCGTTGCTCTTGACGGCTCAACTCTTGCAAATGATGTTAAAATCAAAAAGGGCAAGCTGAGAGGTGTTGCTTCAAACGGTATGATGTGTTCTGTTGAAGAACTGGGCTTTACGACCCACGATTTCCCCGATGTGCCTGAATATGGAATTTACATTTTCAGCGGCGAGCCTGAGCTGGGAGCAGATGTTAAAGAGCTTATGGAGCTTACAGACGATGTTATTGAATTTGAAATAACAAACAACCGCCCCGACTGCTACAGTATTTTGGGTCTTGCAAGAGAAACGGCGGCAGCCTTCAGAAAGCCCTTTAAATATCCTGAAATTACGGTAAAGGCAGAGGCAGAGGGAAATTCTGCTGATTTCGTTACCGTTGAGATTAAAAACCCGGAGCTTTGCCCCAGATATATAGGCAGAGTTGTTAAAAACGTAAAGGTAGAGCCTTCGCCCCTTTGGCTCCGTCACAGACTTACGGCGGCAGGTGTAAGACCTATTAACAATATCGTTGATATTACAAACTATGTTATGCTTGAAATGGGTCAGCCTATGCACGCTTTCGACATAGACACAATTGAAGAAGGCAGAATTATAATAAGAAATGCGGAAGACGGAGAGCAGTTTACAACTCTTGACGGTCAGAAGAGAGTTTTAGACTCTTCTATGCTTGTAATTTCAGACCCCAACAAGGCAGTAGCCATTGCCGGAGTTATGGGCGGTGAAAACTCAAAGGTTTCCCCCAATGCAGCGGCTATTCTCTTCGAGTCTGCAAACTTTAACGGTCCCAATATAAGAATTACGGCTAAAAAACTGGGTATGAGAACAGATGCTTCTGCTAAATATGAAAAAGGTCTTGACCCCAACACAGCTTTAGACGCTGTAAACAGAGCTGTTCAGCTTGTTGAAATGTTAGGCTGCGGCGAGGTTGTCCCCGGTATGGTAGACTGCTATCCCAACAAGAGAGAAAGCTGGGAGGTTCCCTATTCGGCAGAAAGCATTAACAAGCTTATAGGCTTTAATCTTTCCGACCAAGAGATGATTGACATATTTAAGCTTATCGAGGTTGAGGCAGACGGTAAGACAGCGAAAATCCCCACGTTCAGACCCGACCTTGAGTCAGAGGCAGACCTTGCGGAGGAAGCAGCACGTTTTTACGGTTATGACAAAATAGAGACAACTCTTGCGGCAGGAACACCTACCTGCGGAAAGAGGAGCCGTTCACAGATTATAGAGGATAAAATTGCCGAAACTATGGTGGCTGTAGGTTTCTCTGAGGCTATGACATTCTCATTTGAAAGCCCCAAGGTATTTGACAAGCTTTCAATAGCCAAGGACAGCCCCTTAAGAAAGGCAGTAAGAATAACTAACCCCTTGGGGGAGGACTTCAGCGTTATGCGTACACAGACAGTAAACGCTATGCTTAACAGCCTTTCTACAAACTATAACAGAAGAAACAGCTCCTGTTATCTTTTTGAAACGGGAAAGGTTTATATCCCCGAGGAAACACCCCTTAAGAAACTGCCTGATGAAATCCCCACTTTAACAATAGGTATGTACGGCAGCGACTGTGACTTCTACACATTAAAGGGAGTTATTGAAGAGCTGACAGAGGTTTTGGGCTTTAAGTCTAAGGCTTATTATCTGCCAAAGTCAGACATACCCTTTATGCACCCCGGAAGACTTGCCGAAGTATTTGCAGGAAATGACAGTATAGGTTATCTCGGTGAGGTTCACCCTCAGACATTAAAGAATTATTCAATAGGTACAAAGGCTTATATTGCCGTTATAAATATGGCTAAACTTATTGAATACACAACATTTGAACACAGCTTTAAGCCTTTGCCCAAATATCCGGCTGTTGAAAGAGATATTGCTATGCTGGTTAAGGACGAGGTTACCGTTAAGGAAATCGAGGACGTTATAAGAAACAAAGGCGGAAAGCATCTTGAAAGTGTTAAACTGTTTGATGTTTACAAGGGCGCTCAAATTGAAGAGGGCTTTAAGTCTGTTGCATACAGCATAAAGTTCAGAGCCTCCGACAGAACTCTTACAGATGAAGAAGTAAACAAGCCCGTTGAAAAGATTCTTAAAGAACTTAAGGAAAAACTGGGCGCAGAATTGAGAGATAAATAATTATCTTTAAGGAGAATGAATGATTAAGAAAGTTTTATCAATTTTTTTAGCAGGAGCGGTTTGCCTCTGCGGAACTGGCTCTTTTTATGCCGAGGAAAGCGGTTCGGAAACAGCCGTTAAGGTAGACATAAAGAGCTATAACGAGGCAGGAGCCACTGTCTATGAAATAACCGGCTATGAAATTAACGACCGTCTGTGTATTGCTCCTCAGAATTTAAGCTATATTCTTAAGGATACTGAGTGCAGCTTTGCCTTAATCTCCGACTTTGAAAATATGACTGTCAGAGTCGATAAAAACGGCGGCTACATAGGAGAAGAGCCTTATTTAAATGACGGCGACAATAACCCGGTCTATACGGTTTCCGATTTAACCTATATTGTAGGTGAGGAAAGCTGTAATATACCCTCCTACACAATAGACGGGGTTGTATATTCCGAAATAAGAAGTCTGGCAGAGCCTCTCGGTTATGACCTTGAGTGGAACCCCATATATAAGAGTGTCACTTTTACAGAAACAGACAAAACCGAGGCAATTGCTTTGATTTATACATCAAAAGCAGTCTTTTCCGTAAGCGGAAAGCCCGTTTGTTTTACATTTGATGATGGTCCCACACCGGAAAATACAGACAGACTTCTTGCGGCTTTATCAGCCGTAGACGGTCACGCAACATTTTTTGTAGTAGGGGAGAGAGTGGGAACCTATCCTGAGCTTGTAAAGCATATTTACGAGCAGGACAGCCAAATAGGAAACCACAGCTACAGCCACGCAACTCTGACTTATTTGGGGGCTGACGGAGTACGCAGTCAGATTTATAAAACGTCAAATGCTGTTTATGATGCCGCAGGGGTTTACCCTTACATAGGAAGGGCGCCCGGGGGAGCCATAAACGCAGCAGTTAAAAGTGCCGTCAATATAGAGTGGTTTAACTGGAACGTAGACACAAATGACTGGAGATACAGAGATTCCGACTATATATATAATTACGTGCTTAACAATATAAAAGAAGGGGACGTAATTCTTATGCATGACCTCTATAAAACAACGGTTACGGCTGTTGAAAGACTTCTTCCCGTTCTTAAGGAACAGGGCTACTGTTTCGTCACAATTGACGAAATGGCTCAGTTAAAGGGCGGATATGAAAATATTCCCGGTCATATGTAAAATTATTTAAAACAAAAAAGGATAGAAAGATGAACCTGATATAATCCCCTTAGAGTAGACACTTGAAATAACAAAAACATTTCAAAACTA
>JAJQBF010000011.1 GCA_021203425.1 Clostridiales bacterium
CCGATAAATAAAATATTTTCCTTGTTTTCAAAGTTTCTTATTTTTTGTTTAGAAATAGTTTATAAAATGATAAAATCAAACCGTGATTTTTTTAAAAAAGTTGTTTATTTTGGATAGAAAGTATGTTATAATGAAATGAAGAGTAATTATTTTAAACAAAACTTACTTAATAAAGGAGGAAAATCAATGAAAAAGCGTATTTTGGCAGCGGCTATGACTGTTGTTATGGCAGCGGCAGCATGTATTAACTTTACAGTGCCGGGCTTTGCAAGAGCAACTATCAGCTCCAACGCCGACTACAACTACAGAAACACAACCGGTCTTGAATATGACTATGCCGACGGGGCACTTATTCTTACATGGCCTTCGGTAGCCAAGGACGGAACTCTGTTAAACCAGAACCCTCTTACATCTTATGCTATGTCAGACACAGTAGAGGATTCGGCTGACCCTATGGCAAGCTGGACTATGCCCTACAGAGGTCTTATTGTAAACTATAACGGCTATACAACAGACTACAGTGCAAGCAAGACCTCAATCAGCCTTACAGGCGAAGAAGAGGTTTATATGGGCTTTGTTGAGGGTACAGCAGAGGGTTATCAAACCATTCTTGACTATGCCTATGACTCAAGTGCAGCTGCCTACCTTACAGGGGGAGTTTCTCATATTGACACAACCGTTGTAACAACAGGCTATGCCACATCTTACAGAATCGATTATTCAACAGACGGCGAAAACTGGACTGCTGCCGACACAACCTCAACCTTCAACACACAGAAAAAGGTTGATATGCTCACTGATGCCGATGCAACAGCAACAGCTAAAACCGACAAAAACGGCAATTCATACATACAGGATAACAAAAACACTGTTTTCCTTGTAACACAGCAGGTTGAAAACTTCCCCGACAGCGTTGAATTCGAAGAGGGCGAAACATACTATGTAAGAGTTGTTCCCCTTGACGGCAGCGGAAACGAAATTACAGTTACAGACGAACAGGCAGGAGATTTCTCAATTTCCTTTACAGCCGAAAACAGCAACACAATCAAAGTTCCGGCTTTCCCCACAGTTGAGGGCGGCGGAATTTATACAACCGGCGGTCGTTCCACCCTTACAACCGAGGGAGAAGTTTACGTTGTAACAAGCCTTGACGACAGCGTTTTAAACCCTGCCGAGGGTACTTTAAGATACGGTCTTAACCACAGAACAGGCGAAGACATTCCTCTTACAATCGTTTTTGCCGTAGGCGGAACAATCCACATTGACCCGACGGCAACAAAGAGCCAAAGACGTTTTGTTTTTGGCAGCAACACAACAGTAGCCGGTCAGACAGCCCCCAGCGAGGGCATAACAATTGCCGGAGGAACCTGTAATGTATCGGGCGAAAACATAATCATAAGATATACACGTTTCCGCCTGGGCGAAGGCTATGACCTTGACGGCGCTACGGTTTCCGGAAAGAATATAGTAATCGACCACTGCAGTTTCGGCTGGGGCGTTGACGAAACATTCAGTGCAAAAGAGCTTATAAACTCTTCAATTTCCTATAACATTATTTCAAGCGGTCTTGCTATGGTAAACAAAAACGGCGACCTGACAACAGATGCCGAACTGCTTTCGGGCGAATCCGAATTTAAGCATGGTATGGGTACTATTATGAACGGCTACAACACAACCGTTACACATAATGTATGGGCACACAACGGCACAAGAAACCCTAGATTTGAGGGCGGTTTTACATACAACAGCAAGAGCTATGACAACATTATGGAATTTGCCAACAACGTAGTTTACAACTGGGGTCATATGTCCTCCTACGGCGGCGACAGAGGTGAGGCTCAGGTTAACTTCGAAGGCAACTATTATAAGACAGGTCCCAATACTCTTGAAAAGGTAAAAGATGTTTTCTTTGACTGTGACACAGACTCAACCTACGGCAATGTTAAGAGTTCCTACTATATTACAGGCAATGTTATGGAAGGAAATGACACACTTAATGCCGATAATACAAAGGGCTTTTCAGATTTAGGCACAGACGCATATCAGCTTGACGAAAGAGTAGAACTTCTTTATGACTATACACCTACAGACGCTTATACAGCTTATGAAGACGTTCTTAACGGAGTAGGCGCAAGCCTTGTAAGAGACGCTCAGGACGAAAGACTTATTAACCAGATTAAAAACGGAACAGGCCGCTTTGTAAACAGCGAGGCAGAGGCCGGCGGTTATAATGATACAACATATGCACAAAGTGTTAATCCTACAGTTGAAATCGATACAGATTCAGACGGTATTCCCGATACTTATGAATATATTATAGGAACAGACCCGGCTGTGGCTGATTCTACAACACTTATAACAGACGAAACAAGCCCCTTCTACGGATATACATATCTTGAAGTTTACTTAAACGATATTACAGACGAATGGGGAGAAAACAGCCCAAGCAGTACAGCCGCATATTCAGCTGTAGCACGTACTGAAAGCAGAACTGTTGAAAGCTCCGATATTGCAATAACCGGAATTTACGATGCAAACGGAAACAATATTATGGGTACAGCCAACACTGACCTTATTTTAGGCGAAACATACACAATTAAGACTGCATCTGACAGCACATCAAACAGTGAGGTTCAAACTGCTGTCAACAGCGGTATCTTCGAGGTTATGTTTAATGACGATGTTGTTGCAACAAACAACAGAACAGGTGTTGCGACAACACCCGATATTACCGTAACCCCCACAGAGGCAGGCTCATATTTGTTAATGTTCAGGTATAACAACGGCTTAACAGGCGGCTATAACGCTTATACTCTTTCAGATCAGGTAAATATAACCGTTCTTGAATCTACCGAAAATATTCCCGACTGGACAGCTGTTGATATAGGTTCCGTTCCCCAGGCAGGTGTTGTTTCCTATGATTCAACCGACGGCTCAGTTATAATCGAGGGTTCAGGTCTTATAGGCTACACATCTTCAACCTCAAACCAGAAAGATGACGCTTTCTTCTTCGACTATATCGAAAAGACAGGTGACTTCGACATTTACGCTCAGGTTACAGACTGGGAAAAGATAGACTACTATCAGAAAGCCGGTATTATGGCAAGAGCATCTCTTGATGTTAAGTCAGAGTTCTATATGAATACAACAACTTATATTAAGGGCGAACAGTTCGAAAACTACAAGGGTGTAAATGATACATCACTTCTCGCCCACAATGTAGGTCCTTTCGTAAGAACAGCAGACGGCGGCTCAGTTGTAGGTTTCTCAACAGGCACAACAACCAAGTTCTTAAGCGTAGCTAAAACAAGAATGAGCGAAGAACCCAATCCTGCTTATGTAAGACTTGTAAGGAGCGGTCAGACAATAACAATGTACGGTGCAAACTCAGAAACAGACGGAACACCCGACTGGGTAGAGCTTGCAAGCTATGAGACAACTCTTCCCGATACCTGCTATTTAGGTTTTGCTATTGACGCAGTACAGGATTCTACAGACATAATCAAATATAACAAGTCTCAGCTTACAAACATTACAATTGACGGAGTTGCTTTAGTTGATACTTCATCATCAGATGATCCTACACCCGGAACAAGCACCGGTATGATAGGCGACGTTGACCAAAACAGCGTTTTAACAGCTAATGACTCAGCTGCACTTTTAACATACGTTCTTAACAACGAAAACTTAAATTCAAGCTGGAACGTAGACAAGACAATAGCCGACACAAACAACGACGATGATGTAACAGCCTCAGACGCAGCAGACATACTTGTAAAAGTTCTTAACTCGGCTTATCAGTTCGCAAGAACAAACGAATAATATAACATTTATCCCCTTCTTTCTTGAAGGGGATACTTTTTTTTAACCGCTACAAAATATTCGCAAAACAGCTGAAAAACCACAACTGAACTATTGCAAAAAAATATTGTACATTTGTTCCCAAAAATCTGCTTTTTGTATTGACTTTTACATAAAAGAGAAGGTATAATAAAAAAAGTACGGTAACTGTAAAAATGTTGTGTGACAAATCCAAAACTGAGGCAAATACCGGTATAATAGGAATCCGCAGATGTCGTATTTTATTTATTCGGAAAACACATTAAGCTTTAGTTTTAAAAATAGGAGTCAGATATGAATCAAAAACAGAAGAGAATACGCAAAATAATTATTGCTTTTAAATTAACCCTTTGCGGAAACGGATATAAAAAGCGGAATATTTAAAACGAAAAAAAGTGTTTAAGATGTTCGGAGAACGAAACTACTGGTTTCCAAGAGTTATTCCTGCCGATCCTGAAATGGTAAGTATTCACAGCAATGTAAAAATAGCCACAGATGTATATTTTTGTACCCATGATGTACTTCATAAGTTATTTAACGATAATTCTTTCGGGGGGGGGAAATACAAGAGGTACTCCGAGCCTATAGAAATTTTTGACAATGTCTTTATAGGGGCAAAATCAACAATTATGTACGGTGTAAAAATAGGTCCTATGCCATTGTGGCAGCAAACAGCGTTGTTACCAAAGACGTTCCCGAGGGAACGGTTGTAGGCGGTAATCCGGCTAAAATTATCGGTTCATATAAAGCTGTAGCTGAAAAAAGAAAGGAATATAAATCAGGAGCTGTATAATTATGGAAAACAGTAGTATATCCGAAACAGGCGAAAGAAACAATACATTACAGATATTGAGAGGGCTGGCAATTACGGCAGTTCTTCTTCATCATACAATTTCAAAAACCGGCGGCGGATCAGTTTTAAAAGGAATAGACGATATTCTTATTTGCTTTCATATGCCTGCCTTTTTTATTATAGCCGGATATTTATATCAAATCAAGCTTGACAAATATGAAAAAGCGGGTAAAATAAGCTTTATAAAAGGAAAAGCAAAACACCTGCTTATTCCGTATGCTTTTTGGACGATTTTGCTTTGGGGGGGGGTAAATCTCGCAAACAAAGCAGGCAGTTCCGTCAGCAGAATGCTGACGGAGATCGGTTTCGGTCCTATGAGTGTTAAAGATTTGGCTATAGGTCTTCTGACATACGAAGAAAACTATTATTATACCGAACATTTATGGTTTTTGTATGTTTTATTTTTGTTTTTCTTTATACACTGCCTTATGGGAAAAAGAGGCAAAGGAAAAATTTCTTTGTTATTGGGGTTAGCAGCGGGATTTTTAACATGTTATGTTGATATGCCGAATATAGCTGAAAGGTTTATGCTTTGGATCGTCTTTTTTATATTCGGCCGGTATATGGCATATGAAGAAAAATTAAAATATTGGATAGATAACAAAAGTAAAAATATGTGGATATTGTTTGTTCTGTTGTTTGC
>JAJQBF010000263.1 GCA_021203425.1 Clostridiales bacterium
GCATAATATTAAGGGAGCTGTTGACATATCCGGCTCCAAAAATTCCGCCCTGCCTGTTATGGCGGCGGCTCTGCTTACGGGGGAAAAATGCACTATTAAAAACATTCCTCCGTTACGTGACATAATAATTATGGAAAATATTTTAAATACTCTTTCGGTAAAAACAGACTTTTCCCCCGAAAATAACGTAATTAGTATAGAGGCTGACCGTATTAACCCCGTCTCCGACAACAGCACCCTAACCGGCAAAATAAAAGCCTCCTTTTTAACAGCCGGCTCCCTCCTTTCCCGTTTCGGCTATGCTAAAATTTCCTTGCCCGGCGGCTGTTCCATAGGGACAAGACCAATAGACTTACATCTTAAAGGCTTTTCAAAGCTTGGAGCGGAAATTTCAAAGGAATTCGGCTATATAGAATTAAAGGCAGAGAAACTTAAGGGAGCGGAGATTTACCTTGACTTTCCCAGTGTTGGAGCTACGGAAAACATAATTACGGCGGCGGCACTTGCCGAGGGGGAAACAATTCTTTCAAATGCGGCAATGGAGCCTGAAATCGCTGATTTATGCTGTTTTTTAAACAAAATGGGGGCTGAAATTACAGGCGCCGGAACTGACACAATCAAAATAACCGGTGTAAAGACCCTGCACGGAGCCGTCCACAGCATAATCCCCGACAGAATCGAGGAGGGAACATTTATGCTTATAGGGGCAGCCTGCGGAGAGGGTAGAAGTCAAAAACGTCCTTCCGGAGCATCTTCTTCCCATAGTGGCAAAGCTGAAGGAACTTGGAGCGGAAACAGAAGTAAGAGACGGCAGCATAAGGGTTAAAAAGCCCGATATAATCAAAAACACTGACATTAAAACAATGCCCTATCCCGGCTTTCCCACGGATATGCAGCCCCAGTTTATGAGCCTTATGACATTAGGCTCGGGAACGGGAGTTATAAACGAAACTATTTTCGAAAACCGCTTTTTGCAGGCCGGAGAGCTTAACAAAATGGGGGCTGGCATAAAAACAGAAGGAAACAGCGCTATAATAAGGAGAGTTGACCGTTTAACGGGAACAACCGTAAAGGCAACGGATCTCCGAGCCGGCGCCGCCCTTATAATTTCCGCACTTTCCGCCGAGGGCAAAACCGAAATAGAAGATATCTATCACATAGAAAGGGGCTATTGGAATATAGATAAAAAATTAAATAATTTAGGTGCGCAAATAAGCAGAAAATAAAAATTTGTTAAAACTGTATTTTTTCTGTTGTAATTTCGGAAAAATAATTGTACAATGATTAAAGTACAACAAATCATAACAAGGATGTGAAAAAATGGACGAAAACAATAACAACGGCAATAAAAAACCAAACAACAATTTCAAAATATTTACAATAATTCTCGTTGCTTCTTTGGGTTTAACCTTTTTAATGAATGTAATAACCGCATCAACAATGTATAAGAAAATGAGCGAAATAGAATACAGCACTTTTCTTGAATTCGTTGAAGAAGGCTATATTGACAGGGTAGAATACAGTTCCGACAAACTTCTTGTTACGGTAAACAAAGAAGGTCTTCAGGAACTGGGTATTTTAGGCGAAAACAGCCAGACTCTTTCCGATACTGCCGTATTTTATGTGGGTTATGTAAACGATGACAATCTTGTACAGTTTTTAAAGGAAAACAACGTTGAATTCTCAAACCCCATAGACTACAGTTCTCCTTTTGTAACCTTCTTTGCAGAATGGATCTTCCCTCTTTTGTCAACAATTATTATATTCACCCTTCTGACAAGAATTCTTATGAAAAGAATGGGTGGCGGAGGCTTAGGTCTGGGAAAGTCAGCCGCTAAAATGTATGTTCAAAAGGAAACAGGTGTTACCTTTGCCGATGTTGCCGGACAGGACGAGGCAAAAGAAAGCTTAGAGGAAATTATAGATTTTCTTCATAACCCTGAAAAATATCACAAAATAGGGGCAAAACAGCCCAAAGGCGCCATTCTTGTAGGTCCTCCCGGAACAGGCAAAACCCTTCTTGCCAAAGCAGTAGCCGGAGAGGCAAATGTTTCATTTATGTCAATTTCAGGCTCAGACTTCGAAGAAGTTTTTGTAGGCGTAGGTGCTTCAAGAGTGAGGGATTTGTTTAAATCCGCCCAGCAGAATACCCCCTGTATTGTCTTTATAGACGAGCTTGATGCTGTAGGTCACAAGCGTGACGACAACATAAACAAAAACGATCAGACGCTTAATCAGCTTCTTTCGGAAATGGACGGTTTCGACTCTTCAAAGGGTGTCGTAATTTTAGGGGCAACAAACCGCCCCGAGGTTTTAGACAAGGCTCTTCTTCGCCCCGGACGTTTCGACAGAAGAATTATTGTTGAAACCCCCGACCTTAAGGGCAGAGAAGACATTTTAAAGGTTCACTCCAAAAATGTTAAAATGGGCTCAGATGTTGACCTTCATCAGCTTGCCCTTGCCACAAGCGGAGCCTCGGGAGCAGACCTTGCAAATATGATAAACGAGGCGGCTTTGCGTGCCGTAAGGCTTAACAGAAACATTGTTATTCAGGGAGACCTGCTTGACGCTGTTGAGGTTGTCTTTGCAGGAAAGGAAAAGAAAAACAGAATCTTAACCGACAAAGAAAAGAGAATAGTTGCTTTCCACGAGGTAGGTCACGCTTTGGCAACTGCCCTTCAAAAACATACACAGCCTGTTCAGAAAATTACAATCGTTCCCAGAACCGGCGGTGCATTGGGCTTTACTATGCAGATGCCGGAAGAGGAACGCTCCCTTATGTCAAAGGAAGAGATTCTAGATGAAATAACTGTTCTCTTAGCCGGAAGAAGCGCCGAAGAAATAGAGTTCGGCTCAGTAACCACAGGGGCGTCAAACGATATCGAAAGAGCAACAAAGCTTGCCAGAAATATGATAAGCCTTTACGGTATGAGCGACCGTTTTGATATGATGGGGCTTGAGTCTATACAAAACAAATATTTGGACGGAAGATCTGTTGCTACCTGCGGCGAACAGACAATAGCCGAGGTTGACAAAGAGGTTCTTTCCACAATTAAGACCTGTCACGAAAAGGCTAAAAAACTTCTTTCCGATAACCACACAGCCCTGACGAAAATTTCAGAACATCTTATTGAAAAGGAAAACATATCCGGTGAAGAATTTATGAACATTTTTAAACAGGTTCAGGAAGAGGAAAAGACCACTGAAGAACCTGCCGAAGAATTTACGGAAAACTCTTCGGAGGAACAGACACCGGAAACAGCAGAATAAAACAACACACATTTCGCCGAGAACAATGATTTTCGGCGATTTTTTTGTTAAAGGGGCAGTCAAAGCAAAATTCTTGAAAAACTTGAACAAAAAATTATTGAAATAATTAAATTCTTTATTGAACATTACGAAAATGTGTGATATAATCTAGGTTAAGGAAATCAGCAAAGGGCTGATTAATCGGCGGCGGCGCAAACCGCCTGAGGTATTATAAGAAATAAGGGAGGTTTTTTAATGGAATATCATAATCCGCTTTTGGACGGCAACGAAATGACAAAAAAATTCTTTACAATCGGTGAGATAATGCTCAGACTTACCCCTCCGAATTATGAAAAAATTCGTATGACAAGCAGCTTTGAGGCAAGCTACGGCGGCAGCGAGGCAAACATTGCCCTTGCTCTTGCAAACCTCGGCATAGACAGTACTTTCTTTACGGTTGTTCCCAATAACTCACTGGGAAAAAGCGCTATAAGAATGTTAAGAAGCAACGATGTACACTGTACACCTATTATATTAAGCTCAGAAGAGGAAACCCCTTCTCACCGCCTCGGCAGCTATTACCTTGAAACAGGCTACGGAATAAGAGCCAGCAAGGTTACATATGACCGCAAGCATTCCGCAATTACAGAATATGATTTCTCAAAAATAGATATGTATCAGCTTTTAGACGGCTTTGACTGGCTTCATTTAAGCGGAATTACTCCGGCTTTAGGTCCCAACTGTGCAGGGCTTATTTTAAGATCCTTAAAGACAGCTAAGGAAAAGGGAATGACTGTCAGCTTTGACGGCAACTTCAGAAGTACACTTTGGACATGGGAAGAAGCACGTGACTTCTGTACACAGTGTCTTGAATATGTTGATGTTCTTTTCGGAATTGAGCCTTATCACCTTTGGAGAGACGAAGAAGACCACTCAAAGGGCGACTATAAAGACGGTGTTCCCCTTCAGCCCAGCTATGAACAGCAGGACGAGGTTTTCAATGCTTTCGTTGAAAGATACCCCAACCTTAAATGTATTGCCCGTCACGTTCGCTATGCTCACAGCGGCAGCGAAAACAGCCTTAAGGCTTATATGTGGTATCAGGGTCACACCTTCGAGAGTAAACTTTTTACATTCAACATTCTCGACAGAGTCGGCGGCGGCGACGCTTTCGCAAGCGGTTTAATCTACGCTATGATGCATAACTACAGACCTATGGATATGGTTAACTTTGCCGTAGCAAGCAGCGCTATTAAGCACACAATCAGAGGCGACGCAAACATCACCGACGATGTAAGTACAATCCGCAACCTTATGAATATGAACTATGATATAAAGAGATAATAACTAAAAGCAGCCGCCGAAGTTTAAGATTAAGCCTTCGGCGGCTGTAATTTTAAAAAAACAGAGGATAGTCCACATATGTCACTGCATTGTCTTTTAATTCGATTTCTATGGCGCCGGGCGAAGGTGTTGTGTTATATTTTAAAAGAGTATCGCTTTCAAAATCCGGTTCGCCGAGAATTGCTTTTGTTTCCTCCGCCGTTTTGCCTATTATGTAAGCGGAACTTTGTCTGTTTTTCAAATCCTCATACACAACGGTTCTCACAATGGGATAAGACGACCAGTCTTCATAGGAAAAATTGATATATTTTGTCCTTGCTCTTTCCCCGAAAAACTTACCCGGTACATAACAATATAAGCACAGGCAGACAGTCAGTATACCGTACATAACGGCAGTTCGTCTTTTTCTTACAAACAGGGGCAAAACCCACAGAATAAGCAAAGAACCGAACAGGGAATAAAGAAAAATCTTGCCGTAGACAAAAGTTATAAAGTTAAGTTCACCGCACAAATATACAAAGGCAAGTGATAAAGACAAATATGTAAGAAACAAATAATAGAATACTAAATAAAACCATTTTGCAGGCTCCATACCTTTTTTTCTTCCATAAAGTTCCTCCTTATATGACATAATTATAAAAAACATTGCATTTCGATATTTAAGGCTGATATAGCTTGTTTACACCGTAAGTATAAC
>JAJQBF010000269.1 GCA_021203425.1 Clostridiales bacterium
GATATATACAACAAATTCCATCAAAAATCTTCACATAAATAAGACCCTCACAAAAAATCTTAAAATCCCCGACATTAATCTTAACACAAAGACAACTCCCCGATGCCGCTGTTATGTACGCTTAACCTCAGCCGAAACCGCCGAGGGACTTCTCCTTTATAAGGGCGAAATCAAGCTGTTTTTTGCCTGTGACCCTGACTCTGAATACATAAAAATTAACATACCCCTAAACGACAGTCTGCCTCTTGAGAATGAAAACCCGAACTGTGAATATAAAATTGACAAAGCCCAAATTCTCAGCAGTTCCCTTACTCTTTCGCCTGATGGAGACTTAAGCTGTAATTTGAATATGATTTTAAGCTTTACCGTTATAAAAAACAGTGAGCTTGAAATTATAACCGATATTCGTGATATTCCCTCGGAACAGACGGAAAAATCCTCTTTTACACAGTGTCTTATTAAGGATTTTACCAATGAAGTATTTAAACTTAAAAATGATTTCAATTTGATTGACGTTATAGAGGCAGATGAAATCGATGAAATAGAAAATATATACGAAACCTATATCTCGCTTAAGAATATATCCGTTAAGCCTACAGAAGAAGGAATAAGTGTTGAGGGAAATGCGCTGATAAACATTACCTGCAACCCCAAAAGCAAAAACAATTCGGTCAATTTCAAGAAAAAAAGTTCCGTTTTCAAAGATTTTCCCTCTTAAAAGCGGCTGTAAGTACTGTAATATGAATTTGTCTGTTATTGACGACAACATTTCCGTAAAAGAGGACGAAAACGGACGCAGCTATGTAATAGACTTCGAAATTGACATTTTGGCATCGTATTTTCTTATATGTGAACAAAAAATAAGTTATATATGCGGAGTTCACGAGGTCAATAAAAAAATCGATACACAACAGACTGAACTGCCTTATCTTTCTGTTCTTTGCCGAAACAACAGTGAATTTGTTGTAAACGAACCCGTAATTTTAGACAGCAGCGACCCTGCCATTTTCCAAATTTACCGTATAAACTGCACAGCCGTCACAGATGGCATAACTCCCGGTAAAGACAAAGCAGCCGCCGAAGGCTTTCTTACCGCCGACATACTCTACGCCGCAAAGGACGATGAAAACCCTGTTTACTCCACAGACGCTGTTTTTCCCTTTAAAAAAAACAATCGAGCTGCCCGGGGCTGAAGAAAATGACGATATATGTATGTTCACAAACACTGCCGTAAAATATGCCGACAGCAAAATTTCAGATGATACAAACATAACGGTTGATGCAAAAATATCTGTCACAGCCTATGCCTTTAAGAAAAACATACTGTCTCCCATAACGGATATAACCTTTACCGATATGTCAGAGGAAGAACTGAGCGCCCAACCCTCAATGGTTCTTTACATCGTCAAACCCGGCGACAGCCTTTTAAAAATAGCTAAAAAATATAACAGCCGAATCTCCGACATTACAACTGTAAATAAAATCGACCCCAACACCCTCACCCCCGGCACCAAACTCCTCATAATAAAACCCACTCTATAGCCTCCCAAACTCGCCGAAACCGAACTTCAATCCCCGCAAAAAGCCCCGTCAGGACTCACGTCTAAACGGGGCTTTAATTTTTTATTCAGTTAGCAAACTGTCAGAATAAACAAGAGATTACTCTTCTGCTGTTGTATCTTCTGTAGTTTCGTCTGATTCTGCAGATTCCTCATCAGCAGTTTCATCTGATTCTTCGTCAGATTCTTCATCAGTAGTTTCATCTGTTGCTTCTTCGTCAGTAACTTCTTCTGTTTCTTCTTCATCTGTGATTAATGAACCGTAAGCTTCGTTGAAAGCTTCTTCTGTCATAATCCACTCTGATGCGTCAGTTACATACCAGTAGGAGTTAGCTGCTGTAAGAACGTCGCCATAGTACCAAGCTGATTCAGCATTGTCAGCGAATGTAACGATTGTAGAAAGATCGATATCTTCGTCAAATGCTCTGCCTGTTGCTCTGTTAACTGCACTTACAACTTCTGCTCTTGTGATATATTCGTTGGGCTTGAATGAACCGTCTGTGTAGCCGCTTAACCAGCCTGCCTTAACAGCTGCTGCAATATAAGCGTCTGCCCAGTGACCTTCTGTATCTGAGAAACCGGCTGATCCGTTCAAGTCAACATCTAAGAACTTAGAAAGGATAACTGAGAATTCAGCTCTTGTTATAGCCTTGTCAGGTCCGAATGAACCGTCTGAGTAACCAACGATTACTGATCTGTTTGTTAAGTAGCCAACATAGTCAGCATACCAAGCGTCTGAACTTACGTCAGTGAAGTCAGGTGTACTTGCAGATACTTCGATAGAACCTGTGATAAGTCTTGAGAACAATGCTGCTGTTTCAGCTCTTGTTATGTTATTCTGCGGTAAGAATGTTCCGTCAGTATAACCAACCATATAAGCGAAGAAGTAGTTGTCAACCTGATAGAAGTTTACAGATGCCTTTGTTGTAGCTGATTCGTCTTCACCTGTTACAGTGTCATCAGCGCTTTCTGTATCTTCTTCGGTTTCTGCTTCTGTTGTTGTTGTGGTTGTTGTTCTTCCGCCGCTGCTGCCGCCGCTGCCGCTGCCGCCGCTGCTTCCGCCTGAAGATGTTGTTGTTGTTTCTGCAGCTGCCTCAGTTGTTGTAGCTGCTGCGCTTGTTGTAGCCTCTGTTGTTTCATCATTGTCAGAACCGCCTGTTGTGGTTGTTTCTGATGCTGATTCAGATTCAGATTCTGTTTCTGTTGTAGTTTCAGTAGTAGTATCGTCATCGCCTGTTGCTGTCTTAGAGATTGTAAGAACACCGTCAACAACTGCAATCTGAACATCAGGATAATCTCCGTCTGTTGTGGGTGCGCCTGCGAAGTCAACGATTACGCCGATAAGATCGATAGCAAGGCTGCCGTCTGTATAAGCTTCATCGGGGATACTGTCAGAAACTGTGAATGTAAGAGTAGCAAGAGTTGTTGTAGTTGTAAGTTCGTCAAGTACATCGTCGCCGTCTGTGTCGTCGAGGTAGAATGCTAACTTAATCTTACCAGCCTCAAGAGCTGTCTTACCGATATCATCTGTTGTATAAAGATCACCGTTTACAACACTTGCTGAAGTAATAGCAACCTGAGCCTGTGCGGAAAGATCTACAGTTGAGCCTGCTCCGTTAGGATCAAGACCTGTTATTGTAAGACCTGTTACATATGTAGGATCGAATGTTACCCAATATGTACCGTTGTTTACGCCAACTACGGGGTCATTAAGAACAACGTCTACTGACTTTGTTCCGCCGGGTGCTACTTCTGCACTGCCGATAACAAGTGTATCAGAACCGATTGTTGTTGTTTCTGTTGTTTCGTCGCCTGTAGTTCCTGCTTCAACTGTTACTGAACCGTTTGTTACGTTAGCTGTAAGAGCTGTTGTAACTGTTGCGTCAGCTGAAGGAACATTGTTACAGTCAACTACTTCAAGATTAACAGCCTGTGTACCTACTGCAGTACCTGTAAATGTGATTGCAGCTACTGTTGTGTCTGTATCAAAGCTGTATAAAGCGTCTGAACCGTAATAGAAAGCAATCTTGATAACGCCGGCCTGAAGAGCTGTCTGACCTGCTGTTACCATTGCGTCTGTATACTTGTCGGGGTCAGCTGTTACATGAGCTGATGTAATAGCGTAATCTACACTGCTTGTAGCGTCATAAAGAGCGCCTGTAGCGGGGTCGATCATCTTAACTGCAGATGCTGTTGCAACTGTAGGATCGAATGTTACCCAGAAAGTAAGGTTGTTTACGGGTGTACCGATGTTTGTAAGGTCGATGTTAAGGTCGCCTGTTTCGCCAACCTTAAGAGTTAAAGCGTCAGCTACAAGGTTAACTTCGCCCTCAACGGGAGCTGCTGTTGTAGCCTCTGTTGTTTCGTCTACAGAACCGCTGCCGCCGCTCTGTGAATCTGTTGTAGCCTCAGCAGTAGTTTCTTCTGTGCTGCCGCCTTCTGCTGCTACATTAACACCGTATACATATACGTTTGTACCAACACCACCGAAGTAATATGTTCCGGCTGTTAATGTTGCTGAAAGTTCATACTTTTCAGCCTTGTCGGCACCATCGTTTGCATAGCTGTTTAATGTTGTATATGCATTGTCAAGAAGTTCTATTGCCTTGCCGCTGTTTACATCGGCAATTACTGTTACGTCTGCGCTGTTGCTGAGAACCTCAATCTGAAGAACACATCTTACTGTGTTGCCTGAGCTTGCTGTTACTTTGCTTGCGTCAGAGCCTGAACCGTAAATAGCATATGATGTTCCGTCTCCGGAAACGTCCTTGCCTGTAAGTGCCTCAACAGCTGTAATCTTAATATTGCTGTCTGAGTAAAGTACTTCACCTGCTGTGTAGCTTGTTGCAGTACCTACTGTGTATGTGTAAGAATCTGAGCTTGAGCTTGAGCCGCCCTGATCTTCTGAAGATGCTGCTGTTGTTTCTTCCGCCGCTGCTTCTGTTGTAGCTTCTGTTGCAGCCTCTGTTGTTGCAGTGCTTGAATCTTCAGTACTGCTTGAAGAGCTGTCGCCTAAGCTGACAGAATATGTGTAAACGTTTGTTCCTACACCGCCGAAATAATATGTTGTTCCGGCCTCTACTGCAGCTGTAAATTCATAACCTGACACTTTTTCAGTTCCGTCATTTGAATAGCTGTTAACAACCGTATACGATTCATCAGCTTTAGTAAGAACGATTTTCTTTCCGTTGTTTACATCAGCTGTTACAGTTAATGTACCGCTTTCAAGAGCCTCAATCTTATAGATAGGTCTTACAGTGTCTCCGTCGCTTGATGTAAATCTTACATCTGATGATCCAGCACCGTAAATAGCAAATAAATCGTTTATAGCCTTAACGGTAAGAGCATCAGTAGCTGTAACAGTAAGACTTGAGTCTGAATAAAGAGACGTACCGACAGCATATGTGCCTTCAGCAGTTTCACTGTATGTACCGAGATCAGCATTTACCGCTGTATCTGTTGATACGGATGTCACGTCTGCATTGGCATACACAAAAGATGTGCAAGTCATAGCAGCAGCCAAAACAAGGCTTATGACTTTTCGTGTTTTTGCTTTCACACTTCTTCCTCCTTTTTTTTAATCAAAATAATTTAAAAGTGTTGAAGTTGTTCATATAAGCATAGTCAAAGTAATAACTTACGGGTAAGCCGCTTCAAGGCAGATAGAACCGGGTCACGCTTAAGCCCTCCTCTAAGCACACCTATTCATAAACACTTTATTAAAT
>JAJQBF010000276.1 GCA_021203425.1 Clostridiales bacterium
CTATACATAATTCTTTTGTTATTTGCTCTGTCTACTTGACAGGGGTGGGTTCATTGTCTGTTCACGTTTTTTATATTTTAAATTTTTTTCTTGCTATATCGGCAA
Source organism: Clostridiales bacterium (assembly GCA_021203425.1). GTDB lineage: Bacteria > Bacillota > Clostridia > Lachnospirales > CAG-274 > JAJQCI01. The sequence continues at coordinate 106 of JAJQBF010000276.1, forward strand.
TCATATGGGCGGTTTCTTTTGTGCCTAAGACGGAGCTGTCTATGAGGAGGTCACGGAAACAAGTGGTGTTGAAATCTCTTCGGGTGTAGTGTTTATAATATCTTGCTCTTGCTCTGTCTATTTCGTCAACAACAACCTTTGATTCGGCAGCGGTAAAGCCCAGTTCCGCCACGCTGTTTTCTATTCGCCTTACATAGGGGGCATAAATGTGTACGCTTAACACGTTTTCAAATTCACGCAGTATGTAGTCGGCGCAGCGGCCTATAATTACACAGTTTTCCGTCCCGGCATACTGCTTTATAAGCTCGCTTTGGATTTTGAACATTTTGTCTTGAGTGGCTCCGTCGCCTATGCCCAAGGGGAAAGCCATTCTGTGGTAACCGCTGACGCCTCTGTTGTCCAATGCAAGGAGTGAATGAAAGCTTACGTCCATTTTTTCCGCTGTTTTTTCCAATATATCCCTGTCAAAATATTTAAAGCCCAACTCTTCGGCAACTAGCTTTCCTATAGGTCTGCCCATACTTCCGAATTGTCTTGTTATTGTTATTACATGATTTTTCATATTTACACAACCTTTCTTTAATTAAATACGGGTTTTATTTTTACACTTAAAGGCGGTTCCTTTATGTATGTGATTTTAGCATATGAAAACATAAAAGTCCATTAATTTAAGGGTTTTGAGATGTATGAAAATTTCCGATTTTGATTGTGCAGATTATACAGCGATATTAAAAAGAAAAGCTGTTCTTATAAAAAACGGTTTTTCAAAAAATCCCGAAAAATCAAGGGTTTTGCCGTTTGTTAAAAAAATCGGTTTCAGGTTAAAAGCTCTGAAAAAGTTCATTTTAACCTGTATTGACACAAATTTAAGTTTGTGTTATATTTTCAACCAACAAAGATGTACAGAGCTTTTTTATAAAGTCTGTGCATCTCTTTTGTTTTTATACCGTTGTTATCAACTTTGACTAAAAGGAGTGTGTCAGTTATGAAAATGAAAAGAATATTCGGAATTTCACTTGCAGTAATTTTAGGTATGTCAACAGTTTTAACAGGCTGCGGAGGTTCAGCAGATACAACAGCAGATACTGGCAGCAGCGAAACAACCGAAACCGAGGAAAATTCTTCTTCGGAACTTACAAAGGTTGTTGCTTTAGGAGAATTCGACCCCCTGATTTCAGGTCAGCAGATTATAGCCAAGGAAAAAGGCTTTTTTGAAGAAGAAGGTCTTGATGTTGATCTTCAGCTTTTAACAGACCCTTCTGTTTCAACAACAATGATTGCCTCGGGTGAGGCTCAGTTTTATTCGGTATCAAATTATCAGGCTATAAACCTTGTTGACAAGGGAACAGAGGTTTGCCTTTTGGCTCCTGTTGTTAATGCCGGAAATACACAGGTTGTTGTGGCAGGACCTAACCTTGAAATAACAAGCGCAAAGGATTTGGAAGGAAAGAAAATGGGCTATACCGACGGCGCAGGGGTAATTGTTGCCGTAATTAATATGTGTGAGGATTTAGGGGTTGATTATGACTCAATTCAGCTTGTAAATTTACAGGCATCGGATATGCTTGCGTCACTTGAAAGCGGACAAATTGATTTCTTTGCGGCTTGGGAGCCATGGGGAATTAAGGCTGAGGAAGAGGCAGACGGAACAGTTCTCTTTACGGGAACAAAGTCATATCTTCCGGAAAACACAGGGGACGTAGACTGGCTTAACTTTATGGTTGCCATAGACGCAAGCAAGAACTTTGTTGAAGAAAACCCCGAAACAGCACAGGCATATGTAAGCGCTATGATTAAGGCTACAGATTATATTAATGAAAACATGGAAGAATGTGCTGAAATTATTGCGGAACAAATTAATCTTGATAAGGATACCTGTGTAAAAATTATGGAAAAGAACGAATATAAGGTGGCTTATGACGAAACATTTAAGACAGCCGGAGAAGAGCTTGCACAGTATATGCTTGATTCAGGGCTTAATACTTCTCTTGTTACCTTCGACCAGTATGCAAACACTGAAATTTTAAAGGCTGTAGACCCTTCTAAGGTAACTGTTGAATGATATAAATACATAAGGAGCGGTGATTTAATATGGCAGTTGTTATTGACCATTTATATAAGGCATATGAAGAAAAGGACGGCGAAATGCAGTACATCTTAAATGACTTATGTTTAAACATTGAAAAAGGCGAGTTTATATGCGTACTTGGAAAGTCTGGCTGCGGTAAGTCAACGCTGCTTAACTGTTTGGCAGGCTATCTTAAGCCCGACAAGGGCAGCATAACCGTTTCCGGGGCTGAAATTCACGGTCCCGGTCCCGAACGAGGGGTTGTTTTTCAGCAGCATGCCCTTTTCCCTTGGAGAACAGTGTCAAAAAACATACAGTTCGGTCTTAATATGAAACACTCTAAGGAGGCAAGGGCTGTTGCACAAAAATATATTGAAATGGTTGGGCTTACGGGCTATGAAAACAAATACCCCTTAAGTCTTTCCGGCGGCATGGCTCAGAGAGTGGGTATTGCAAGGGCACTGGCAAACGACCCGGAGGTTCTTCTTATGGACGAGCCTTTGGGAGCCTTGGACGCACTTACAAGAGATTCCATGAGAAAGGAAATAGAAAGAATTTGGAAACTGACCGAAAAGACGGTTTTGTTTATAACCCACAGTGTGCCCGAGGCGGTTTACCTTGCCGACAGAGTTATTATTCTTAACAGGGGCAGAGTTCAGCTTGACCAAAAAATCGAACTGAAAAGACCCAGAAACATTAACGACCCTAAATTTTCAGCTTATGTTCAGCAGTTTGAAAGCACCATAACAGGGGTAGAGTCAAACGCTGTAATTACGGAATAGAGGTGTTTAAAATGGCAAAAACAAAACAAGCTGTATCATATAAAACAGCAGCGGCAAGAAAAGCCAAAATGGACAAATATTATAAAATAATTTCTCTTATAGGCTTTTTCCTCCTTTGGGAGCTTTTCGGCAGAATAAATTATCATACACTTTGGATTCAGCCCAAATTTCTCCTTATGCCTTCGGAAATTATTTTAGCCGCATATACATATTTGGCAGACGGAACTCTTATGACCCATTTAGGCATAAGCCTTTACCGTGTTCTTGTAGGGTATATTATAGGGGTTATAATAGCTATAGTTTTGGGCTCTCTTATTTCCACAATAAAGGCTGTTGATAATATTCTTACCCCTATAATAAATCTTTTCGGTCCTATACCCATTATGGCTTTTCTGCCTATGTTTATTTTGTGGTTCGGCATAGGCGAGTCTTCTAAAATTATATTAATTGCCTACGCTACTATTATTTATATGATTTCATATGTAACTGAGGGTATCAAAGACACAGATCCGGTTCTTATAAGGTCGGCTATATCACTTGGGGCTTCACCCTTACAGCTTTTCTTCTCTGTTAAACTTCAGTCAGCCTTCCCCAATATATTTTTGGGAATAAAGGGCGCCTTGGGAACAGCCTTCAGTGCAATGGTTGTTGCGGAAATGATGGGAGCTTCAACGGGTTTGGGCTACATAATCGTATTTTCAAAGAACTGGTTTAAAATGTCCGATATGGTTATGGCGGCTATTGTTATAGGTCTTATGTATTCCGTTATTTTCGGTATACTGACAGTTGCTGAAAATATATTGTTTAAGTGGAAAATGGATTCGGTAGGCAGTGCAGTTGAAAGCTAAATAAGAAAGTGATGATTTTATGTATGATTTGCTTGTTAAAAACGGAACTATAGTAAATGAGGAGGTTTGTTTTAAAGGTAACTTATATGTTAAAGGGGAACAGATTGCCGCTGTTGCTCTGTGTGATGAGGTTTATGAGGCGGAAAGAGTTATAGATGCGGAAGGAAAGCTTATTTTTCCCGGGGCGGTTGATGCCCATATGCACATAGGAGAAAGAGATGCGGATTTTGAAGACGTTAAAACATCAACTATGGCTGCGGCGGCAGGGGGAGTTACCACCTGTATAGATATGCCGCTTAATCTATATTCACCATCTGTTTTAAATGCAGATGCCGTACAGCTTAAAAAGGAACTTTTAAGCAGTCAGTCTTATGTTGACTTCTGTATGTGGGGAGGCTTTACACCGGAGAGCCTTTCCCGTATAGAAGAAATGCACTCTGCCGGAGCAATTTCCTTTAAAGCCTTTCTTTCAGGCGGCTGAAATGACTTCTATGCTCCAGATTTGGGCGAAGTCAGACAGGGGCTTATGACAATAAAAAAGCTTAATTCTCTTGCCGGATTTCACTGTGAGGACTTTTCAATCGTAAATTATGAAAAGAAAAGGCTTTTAAAAGAAAATCCCCCGAAGTCACAGGGCAGGCAGGCTTTTCTTAATTCAAAACACCTTTCCTGTGAGATTATTGCCGTGAGAAACATAATTGAGCTTGCGGAAGAAACAGGGGCGAGAGTTCATATTTGCCACGTAAGCCACCCCAAAGTCGCCGAAATTATAGAAGAGGCTCAGCTTAGAGGAGTGGATATAACGGCGGAAACCTGTGCTCACTATTTAACCTTTACGGAAAAGGATTATTTGGAAAAAGGCTGCGCTTTCGGCTGTGCTCCGCCTTTAAGAGATGAAAAAAGCCGTGAGGGCTTGTGGGAATATGTAAAAAAAGGTGTTTTAAGCTGTGTTGTTTCAGACCATTCTCCCGGAGTTAAGGAAAACAGAAACGACGAAAATAAGCCGGCTTATAAATCGGGCTACGGCATAAGCGGTGTTCAGACAATGCTGCCTGTTTTTTATGACGGAGCCGTAAACAAAAGAGGCTGTTCGCCTGAGCTTATTGCAAGAGAGTTTTCCGCAAACCCCTCAAGACGCTGGGGCATATACGGCAGAAAAGGAGCCGTTAAAGTCGGGTTTGACGCAGACTTTGTTATATTCGACCCGAACAAAGAATGGGTTGTGGACGAAAACAAGCTTTTCTATAAGGTTAAGCTGACGGCTTTTAACGGTCTTAAACTCAAAGGGGCTGTTGAAAAAACTTTTATAAGAGGAACTTCTGTTTTTGAAAACGGCGAAATAATGGTTTCTGAAAAATTCGGAAGGCTTGTAAAGTGAGGCGGTGCTTATGAGAGAAGACTACAGGCTTATTTGTGATACAGGACGAACGCACGAAAAGTTATTCTTTACATATTTCTATTTACCAGCAAATTT
>JAJQBF010000231.1:0-16189 GCA_021203425.1 Clostridiales bacterium
AATGAAAAATGTGCTTCAAAAATATTTCTGATTTCCATAACCGCAACCACCTCCACATTTATTTTATCAAAAATATCTGCTTTTGCCATCCTCTGTAATTATTTTGTAATGTCTTTGAAATATCTTCGTATTATTCTATGATTTTGCCGTGGCGAGAATATAAAGACAAAAAGCAGTTGAGCATATTTTTTGTCAAAATGGCATCTCTAAAAGTTTGGCTATTATATAATAAAAGCGGTCCTTCCGTTTTATTTGAAAAGACCGTCTTTCAGTAATTTAATATAGAGAAATTTAAGGAATTATTACCTTAAAATGCAGAAAGTTTTTTTCACTTTATGCGGTTCTGTATCTGCTGTTACGAAATTCAAGTGTTACCATAACAAAGGACACAACAACGGCAATCAAATCGGCAATTGGACCGACATACATTATTCCGTCGATTCCCATAAACAGGGGCAGAACAAGCAGGAGAGGCAGGAAAAAGATAACCTGTCTTGTCAGGGATACGAACATACCCTTTTTAGGCTTTCCGATGGATGTGAAAAAGCTTGATACCTGACCGGGCATAAAATTTACGAAGGCAAAAAACAGGAAAACTCTGAAATATCTTACGGCGAAATTGAAATATTCTTCCGAGCCGTTTCCGAAAAGAGCAATAATTTGTCTTGGGAAAATTTGAAATGCCAAAAAGGCACAGATACCTATTATAAGACTGCTGATCAGTGTGCGAGTGTAGGCACTTCTTACTCTGTCATACTTTTCGGCGCCGTAATTGAAGCTTGTTATGGGCTGCATGCTTTGGGAAATTCCCACTGTCAAGGCCAAAAATATTTGATTGACCTTTGTTATAATTCCCACGCAGGCAATAGGTATTGCAGAGCCGTAAACCGACAGCCCTCCGTAATATTTAAGAGAGTTGTTCATTGAAATTTGAACCACAAGCATAGCAATTTGATTTACACAGGGCGCCGCTCCCAAAGAGGCAACCCTGCTTATGTATTCTTTTTTTAGGATAAGATTTTCTTTTTTAAGCTTAACTGTTTGGCAGCTGCTTAAAAATTTAATAGCCAGCGAGCCTGAAATTACTTGACCTATAATCGTTGCGGTGGCAGCCCCTGCCATACCGTAATGGAGAACAGATACAAAGAGAGCGTCGAGAAATATATTTATAATTGCTCCGGACAGGTTGCAGAACATACTTGCTCTCGGTCTGCCGTCGGCACGAATAAGATGTCCGCCGCCTCCTGTAAGAGCAAGAAAGGGAAAGCCGATGGCAACAATGCCGGTATAGGTTTTGGCATACTCCAAAACTTCATCAGGTGAACCGAAAAACTTAAGCATAGGCTCTAAAAACAATACTGTTATTATACAGAGAACGGCACCGCAAAGAAGAAGCATTGCCACAGCATTTCCCAAATAACCGACAGCCTTGTCCTTCTCGCCCTTGCCCATAGCCAGATTAAAAGCAGCGGCGCCGCCCATACCGAAAAAGAGGGATATTGCCGTACAGGTAATGGTTAAAGGAAAGGCTATATTCGTGGCGGCATTACCCAGCTCGCCTACATTTCTGCCTATGAAAAACTGGTCTACTATGTTGTAAAAGGAGCTGACAAGCAGGGCAATGATGGACGGAATTGAAAATTTCCATAAAAGTCTGCCCACAGGCTCTGTTCCCAAAGGGTTATTTGCGGTTTTGGTATCTGATTCATTCATAGTTTTCCGTCCTTTCTTAATCCGCCATAAGTGGGGTATTTGTCAAAATTTCCGCAAGTTCTTTGCTGAAAATATATTGACAGTCTTGTTTAATAACATAAATATATCTTTCGTCCAAAAGCTGACAGAGCAGCAGTTTATAATATTCTTCGATTACTGTTTGCAAATCAATATCATATTTGTTTTGATAAGAGCTGCTTATTATTCTCGGCAAAACATTTTTCATCTATATGCTTACAAATTGAATGTAACTGTTTCTGCAGTAGCCTTTTTTAACGGCGTCTTTATAAAAATCTTGAAATCTATTGTGAACAAAGGCGGTTATATATTCCCTGTATAAATCGGGAAATTTATTTTTAAGGTCAGCCATAAAAACCGAACCGGCTTGAACTGTTACCAAAACCGCCTTGCGGTAACAGCTTCGTATGCTGTCCAAGACTGCATTTATGCCCCCGTCAGTGGTGAAACTCATTGAGTCCATATGGGCTGTTATATTTCTGACCATATGTTTTACAATATCTTCCTTGCTTTTAAAATATTTATATAGGGTAGCCTTGCTTATGTTTATTCTTGCGGAAACCTCGTCCATAGAAATTTTTTCAAAGCCGTATTTGGCATAAATTGCAAAAACCTGTTTGTAGGCAAGCTCCTTCTTTTCGTCGCTAATAGCCTGCGACATATAAATATACCTCCTTTTTTATACTATGATTTTGAAATCGGTTTAAACTATTTTTATAAATTTGGTTTAAACACATTATAAAATTTTACAGCCGGATTGTCAAGAGTTTTAAAAACATATTTATGATTTTTCTGTTACCTGAGGCCAATACCAACCGTTAAATAATTTTTGAATAATATCAAGCAAATCATCGTTTGAAAGAGCTTCTGTGTTTTGCAGATTTATAGCTATTGCAGAGAAAACTCCGAAAAAGAACATATCCGTTACAACCTTCTTTTTGGGAGTATCGGCAATTTGTGAGCCTAAATTGTCTGTTACGTTTTCTCTCATTCTTCTTATAAAATGTGAGTGGTTTTGTTCCGACATAAGAATTGATATTCGTTCGGGATTTTTGCGGAAGCAGTTTATAAAGGTTTCAAAAAACTGTCTGTCATATGTATTTCCGCCTTTGCGCTGTTCCGTCAATGTCTTACGTGTACTTCGGAAAAATTCATCTTCGACATATTCCATAAGTGAAAATACATCTTTAAAATAGCGGTAAAAGGTTGTGCGGTTATAGCCGGCAAGATTTGTAATTTCCCTAATCGTTATTTTATGTATGTTTTTAATTTCGGCCAGCTTGAAAAAAGCATCTATAAAGGTTTCTCTTGTTGCGTCTGTGACTTCAGGCTGTTTTTTCATATGGTTCACTCCTCGTAAGAAAAATTGTGCAATTATATTTATTATGCGACAGATGTCCTGTATTGTTGCTTGATGAATCTCACTAAATATAGTATAATTTAATTATACAACATTTGTTGCATACAAACAAATTAATTTAGGAGGATTTCAAAAAATGGAAAATATCGTACTTGAAAGCTTAAAAACACGAAGAAGCATAAGAAGTTTCACAAACAAGCCGGTAGAACAGGAAAAGCTTGATGCTATTCTTGAAGCGGCAACCTATGCACCTACCGGAATGGGTATGCAATCGCCTGTTATCGTGCTTGTAAAAACACCTGAAACAGTTAAAAAAATCAGCAAAATGAATGCCGACGTTATGGGCAGAGACGCTGACCCCTTCTACGGTGCGCCTGTGGTTGCAATCGTTTTCGGAAACAAAGACTCTGCACCCACTTGGTTTGAAGATGCCTGCCTTGTTGCCGGAAACCTTCTCAATGCAGCTCACGCTGTGGGTGTTGATTCCTGCTATATTTACAGAGCAAAGGAAGTATTCTCATCACCGGAAGGTCTTTCCCTTTTAAAGGAGTGGGGACTTAACGAAAATTATGTGGGAATTGCAAACTGCATTTTAGGCTACGGCGCAGGAGAAACTCCAGAGGCAAAGCCCCGTAAAGCAGATTACATTAAAATCGTGTAAAACAAAAGTTAAATTACACAGGAAGTCCCGGAGGTGATTTTATTTGCTTTTTCAAATTTTTAAAGAATGGCTTAAATGGCGTAAAGACTGGGACTCCCTTTGTAACCGCTGCGGAAAATGCTGTTATTCCCGTTTCGTAAGAGCAAACGGAAGGGTAGTTATTCACTACAACAGTCCCTGTGAAAATTTTGATACGGAAACAAAGCTGTGTAAAATTTACGATGAGCGATTTATAAAATGCAATCACTGCGGAAAGGTGGATTTGTATACAGCCTTATTTAACCCCACTTTGCCGAAAGACTGTGCTTATGTAAAGACCTTTCGGCTGTGGGAAAGGAGGGGTAGGAAATGAAAGATGAATACAGCAAGTTAAAAGAATATATAAATGAAAGCAAGAAAACAGTTTGTGTTACAGGAGCCGGAATTTCATACCTTTACGGTGTGAGACGGCTTAAACAGAGCGTGGGCTTTATGAATCACGGAAAAGTCTTTTCAGCCTCATATATCCGCAAAAATCCCGAAAAATTCTATAAAATAATGAAGAATGCTTTTCTTGACGCCACATTTGGAAAAGGACCAAGTATTGTTCACAAACAGCTTGCGGAACTTGAAAAACAGGGCAAAATCTACGACATAGTCACTCAAAATTTGGACTGTCTCCACACAATCGCCGGTTCACAAAATGTTATAGAATTTCAGGGCAGTTTCAGAGATAATATCTGTATAGACTGCGGACACCGTTCTTTTGATTATACAGTTTGGGGTCAGGGTCAAATGCCCCGGTGTACGGAGTGCGGAGGATATATTATGCCCACAGGATTTTGCAGAGAATCCCCCGTAAGCAGTATTGTTTCAAGGGAAAATATGAACAGGGCGATAGATATGATTTCAAAAGCCGATTTGGTAATTGTAATAGGCACAACAGGCTTTAGAAGTGAGGAATATTTAAGCCGTATGCAGCCGAAAACAAGGCTTCTACAAATTAACCCCTCTCCTACTCAGTTTGACAGCATAGCTGATTTAAACATAAGGGCGGAGGCCGGTGAAGTCTTCGATGCAGTCTTAAACGGATAAGGGGGTGCAGGTATGAACTTTTTTAAAGGCGGTCAAAATATTGACCAAATACAACAGTTATCCGATTGCATTGACAGCAGCAGCTGCATTGTTGCTACAACCGGTGCCGGTATTTCAGTTGCCGGCGGTGGCAAAACATACGGACAGCTGCGCATTTCCCGACGGGGATCGGGCGGTTCAAATGACAATTCATTCTTACATTCCTGGGTTGATTCCATGTTTCATTATCACCCCAGCTACAGCCATTATGCTCTGCGTGACTTGGAGGAAGAGGGAAAGCTTCTCGGAATCATTACAACAAACGTAGACTGTATGCACACTATCGCCGGTTCAAAAAATGTTGCTGAAATTCAAGGCAGTCTTCAGGTCAATTGCTGTTCGGGCTGCGGACGGCATTATGACGGATTTGAAATCTGGAATCAAGATGAATTGCCTGTATGCGAAAAATGCGGCGGTCAGATTTTGCCTTGGCCCATTTACAGCCATGTCGGTCTTTGGGATGATGATGTCCGAAAAGCTCAGAAATGGATTTCCGGGGCCGACTTGATTCTTGTTATCGGAACCCACGGATATTTCGGAGGGGTTTATTGGGATTATCGGAGAAGAGATGCAGTAATTGTACAAATAAACCCGGGACGCACAGGTTTTGACCGTATAGCGGATTTGAATATAAGAGAAAACTGTGACGATGTATTTAAAAAACTGAAAGAAAGGCGGTGAGGAAATGACCGAAAGCGAAAAATTAGAACAGCTTGCAAAGAAAATGAGAGAATCAGAGTATAAGGGGCTTTCAGAGGAAGAAATTAAAGAAAAAGAACGGCAGAAGGAAGAAAAGAGAAACAACAATATCCGCATATTAAATGATACCCTTAATATACTTGAAAAAGGCAGCTATATAAAAGACGGCAAAGAAATTAAGCTTAAATTTTCTCCCGAACAGATAAGGGAAACAAAGGTTTTTCTGCCGGAGGATATTGAAAAGCTGCGTTTACAATCAAATAAAGAAAATATTTCCGCAGAAAACAACGAAAAGCAAGCACAGAGTATTCACCGCCTTTTCAGCTGCGAAAATGCAGATGCTCTTGTGCTTGCTCAGAAAAAATATGAAGATTTAAAAAATAAGGGAGAAACCGACCCGAAAATTCTTGTTCTGAATTTAGCAAGTGACACTACACCCGGCGGTCATACCCGAAAAGGGGCAACAGCACAGGAAGAGGATCTATGCCGCAGAACCTCGCTTTTACTGTCTTTGGAAAGCGAAACTGCCGAAAAGTATTACAGCTATAATAAAGCAAGAAAGACACGAATGGGTTCCGACGGCGTTATGATTTCGCCAAATGTGGAAGTAATCAAGGATTCCTCTTCCGAACTCCTTGCCGAGCCTTTCCCTGTTTCCGTTATAAGCTGTTCTGCGCCTATGGTTCGGCTTGGTCTTGAAGGAATGTCCCAGACGGAATATGAAAAAATGCTAAGTAAGCGAATAGAAGGCATTATTTTAACAGCGGCTTCCCAAAATTACTGTCATCTGATTTTGGGCGCTTTCGGCTGCGGCGTTTACGGCAACGATGCCGCTCTTGTTTCCGACCTGTTTTACCGCACAATTTTAAACTTCGCCTATGAAGGAAAAAGTGCCGATTTGATTTTCAATTCTATTGACTTTGCCGTTCTATGCCGTCCGGATAAAGATTACAATTACAGAGAATTTTACAGAAATTTTAATAAAATATAAAAATATTCTGTGTTTTCTGCATACGCATTGCAATGCTGTTAAGTTTCAATAAGCTGATTAATCAGCGGTTTCTTAAAAATTCTCTTATAATAACGGCGTTGTAAAGCTCATTTTTTGAGTAAGGGTCGGAAAGCGAGCGACCGGTTATTTCCTCTATTCTTTGTATTCTGTATTTTACGGTATTTTTGTGAGTAAAAAGAGCCTTTGCCGTGTTTGTTATAATACAGTTATTTTTAAGATAAATCGAAAGTGTCTCCGCAAGCTCGGTGTTGTTTTTTCTGTCATAATCTAATATGCCGCCTAAAACATAATTCACAAAATCCTCTAAGGGGCTTTTGTTATCGAAACAGAAAAGAAGCCTGTAAAAGCCCAGCTTTTCATAATAAACAACATTTCCCCTGAGAGGGATTATATCGTCCGGCAGACTGATACATTTTGAGCAGTCCGTATAGCTTTGGTGAAGCTCTTCAATTTCCGTACAGACTCTGCCCACAGCTATAAAAATTTTTGAGGTGTCATATAGACTGTTTAAATACTCGGCTGCTTTTTCATAGACCAAGTTTATCTTTTCGTCATTTGCCCTTACAATACCGACTATGTTGTTTCCGTAACAATATAAAAAAGTTTTCAGCTCTTATTCCTTAAACAGTTTTTTTATATTCTCCAGCAGCTTGTCATCTATATCAATCATTATGCCCTCGGCGGAGTAAATTGTAAAAATCTGCTGAGGCGGATTTATGTCATAGCCTATTTTTTCGCTTTCGGATATTAGAACCTCCGGATTTATTTTTTCTCCGTAAATTATTCTGGAAAGTATATTGTTGTTATTGTTTTCAAGGTTTTCCTGATACACTATATTATGACCTATTTCAATAAAAACATCAACAAGGGGCACATTCCATGGAATTGTAAACAGAGGAAAGCCCTCCCTGTCGGCAAGACAGAGAGTGCTTCTTGAAATTTTTCTTATAAAGTCCGGTCCCACAAGCATCAAGGCTCCGGACATATTATATTTTATGGCGTTTTCTATAGATTCAGACAAATTAAAACCTGGGCTGTTTATAATGGAGGAGCTTATAATCAGAAACTCTCCCCCTTTAATCCAGTTAAAGAAATCTAGATTTTCAGCCTTATAAACCCAACGTATTACATTTGAAAGACCTTTTTCTCCCGCAATAAGAGATGCCTTTGACATGGATGTTAAATTCATAAGATCCTTACATTTAAACATAGCTTGTCACCTTCGGTTTAAAGCGAAAACAGTTTTGAAAAGTTGTTATATTTTGCCGGTTCTTTGGTAAAGAGAAATTCTCCGTTTCTGACAGAAGCTAACACCCCTGCCCTTTCACATACGGCTTCAAATTCCGATTTTGCCTCTATAACTATAAAATCGGCGCTCTTGCCCGGCTCTATGCCGTAGTCATCTATGTTCATTGTTTTTGCTCCGTTTACCGTTATAAGGTCAAGGGCATTTTCTATTTCCGTCGGAGACATCATCTGTGCAATATGTATGCCGTGGTCAAGAATGTTCATTAAATTACCGTTTCCGAGAGGATACCAGGGGGTCCGACATTGAGTCCTGAGCAAAACAGACATTTACTCCGGCATCGTTAAGCTCCTTTACTCTTGTTAAGCCCCTTCTCTTGGGATAAGTATCCTGTCTGCCCTGAAGATATATATTTTCGGTAGGACAGGATATGAAATTTATGCCTGATTTATACAGCTGTTTAAGCATTCTGAAGGCATAGCTGTTATCGGCAGAACCGAAGGAACAGGTATGGCTTGCGGCAGCTTTTCTGCCTATGCCCTCTGAGTAAACAAGAGCGTTTAAAAGCTCCAAAAATCTGCTCTGAGTGTCATCTGTTTCGTCGCAGTGAACATCTATAAGCTTATCGTATTTTACGGCAAGCTCTACAGCCTTGTGTATAGATTTTTCACCGAATTCCCGGGCAAATTCATAATGGGGAATAGCCCCTACGCAATCAGCCCCCATTTTCAGTGCTTCTTCTACAAGGCTGTCGCCGCCTTTATAGGCATACATCCCCTCCTGAGGAAAGGCAACAATCTGAATTGTGACATATTCCTTAAGCTGTTCTCTTAATTCAAGCATAGCCTTAAGCCCTGTCAGCTTGGGGTCGGTAACGTCAATGTGTGTCCTTATAAACTGAACTCCGCTGCGAACCTCTTTAATCACGCCCTTTAGAGCTCTTTCTTTTATTTCCTCGGGCTTAATTTTATCCTTTGTTTCGCCCCAACGCTGTATTCCCTCAAAAAGTGTGCCGCTGCCGTTTAAAGCTCCTTCCATTTGAGAGGTAAAAACATAGTCAAGGTGAATATGGGGGTCAACGTAAGGAGGAACAACCAAATAGCCATTAAGGTCTGTAATTTTCGCTCCGTCCGCTTCTATATGCTGATCAATTTCCTTAAATTTGCCCTTTTCCACCAATATTTCACAAAGCTCCTTTTTACCCTTTAAACGGGCATTTATAAATTTTGTCATATTATCATACTCCTTAATAAAATGATTTTTATATATTGCTGTAACAGCTCCCCTATTTTAAAGGGGAGCCTTATTATAAAAAGGGATTTATGCAACCTTTTTGCTGCCTAAGTGAGCGTGAGCTGCAACAAATGAAATTCCTACATATGAAACCATACTTACTGCCACTGCATTTATACAGCTGATTCCCGGAAGATAGCTTGAAATAACGCCTAAGGCGAAGACAATAAAGGCAATCGGATTTACAGCCTTAAAGGTGCAGCTTTCAAAATTTTCTTCATAGGTCTTTCTGTTTACAAAGAAGAAATCTGTTATAATTGCTGCACCCAGTGAGGGGATAAAACCGCTTAAGAAGTTTAACAGGCTTGTAAAGTTGTTGTACAGAGCCATAGAGAAAATTGTGGCTATAATACCGTTTACAATAACCAGCTTTTTCTTTTCTATTTTCGTAATATTTGAAAAAGCAAGGCTTGCGGCGTAAATTGTATTGTCATTTGTTGTCCAGATATTAAGACCGAGGATAACTATTCCCGAAAGAACAAGTCCTTGTGAAATCATAACGTCTGAAATATCTGCCATACCCGTTGCAAGACCGCCTATTGCCCCAAAAGAGAACATAAGAATGTTTCCTATAAAAAGGCTGCTACTGTCGAAACGACGGCTGTTCTTGAATTGTTTGAAAAACGTGTGAAATCCGGAGTAAGAGTACCACCCGATATAAATGAACCTACAACCATGCCTATAGCTGTTGTTATGCCTATTGTATTTACTGTTGTCATTTCAGCTAAACCGGAAAAACCGCCGGCCTGCGAAAGTGAAATTCCTGTTGAGTAGCAGCCCAAAATCGCTATTGAAGGAACAGCTATAAAGCTTAAAATAGCCAACGATTTAACGCCAAAGTAGGCTGTGCTTGTCATAAGTAAACCCAAAACCGCAATAACAATCCAAATAGGGATATTCCACGTCTTGCTTATGGGAAGAGCAAGCATAACTATACTTACACCGAACCACCCTACCTGAGTTATGCCGAGAATACCGGAAACAAAGTAAGAACCGACCTTACCAAAGGAATATCTTGCCAAAAGGTGGGTTGAAAGAGACGTTTTTGAAGATATGTAAGCCAAAAGAGCCGTATAGGTTCCCAAAATTAAATCGCCTATTAAAAGAACGGTTAAAAGAGTTTTAAAAGTTAAGCCTACACCGAGCTGACCGCCTGTGAGCATCGTACCTGTGTAAAATGTAAAGCCCATCATAATAACAAGCATTGAGAAAAATCCCTTTTTTCCTTCTTTTCCAACAGGAGTAATTGAATAATCATGATCTACTGCTTTTGTTTTTGCCATAAGAATTCTCCTTTCTGCCGGCTTTGCGCTTACCGCTTTAACCGAACCAAAAAAAGAGGTCTATCTCAAAAGACAGCCTCCTCGCATTGACATTTTTTTAATTTATTTCTGAGGAAAACAGAAAAGCCCTTGCCTGCGCCTGTGCAGGTAAGAGCTTTTCTGTGCCCTCAATTTTTATAACACATAATATACTCCATTTTTGAGGCGGTGTCAATGTTTTTTTGAGAATTCGGGCTTTTTGTCCACTGAAAACAAATAGCCACTCTTCAATTTGTTTCTTCTGCAATTACATTCAATATAATCTTATGACCTAGCAGAAGAGGATTTAACTAAAATCAGTGGTTTTGACTGTAACAATGCTTTATGCCGTCTGCATACGCTCTAAGATTTTCACATCATCTATGACAAGCTCCACATATTTCGTCGCCAATTCAGACTTTATTTCGTCCGCCGGCATACGCAGCGCAATATTAATTTTGCTCACGTCAATCTAATTTTGAAATAATTTTGTAATTTACAAAAAAACGGACAGCTTATATTTCGACAAATATAGGCAGGCTCACAAACAGGGAAAAGCGGAAAAATCTGAAAACCATATGGGTAATACATACCTAATTTACGAAGGACAACAAAACAAGCGGTGAATGGCATTATTATATTTCAAGCAGAGAAATGACACCGGAGGAATTATTGAAGTATGCACTGACTGTTAGATGTACATTTTCTTGAGGACAAAACAAAAGTATGGGATATGAATGTTCAGCAAAGCCTAAACCTTATGCGAAAAACAGCCCTGAATTTAGCAAGAGAATATAAAAACTGCTGCTAAACTGAATTTTCAAATTTATGCAGCAGCTTTTTTATGGTCTGTTTTAATTTTGTTTAGGGGAAAAGCATGGGTTCTAAGTCTGCCAAAGCCTGGGGATAGTCGAAGGTGGCGCTCATACCGAAAAGCATATAGTCTACATCGTAAACTCTGCCTTCTTGGACAGCCCGAAAGTGTTTCCAAATGTCATTTTCGGAGAACTCCTTTTCAAACATTTCAAGGGCTTCCTTGGGCAAACCATGGGCTGTTCTTATAATTACGTCCGGGTCTTTAGCGAGCATTTCTTCGGTATTTACTGTTAGAAAATCCTTTGTGTCATCGTGAAAAACATTTTCACCTCCGGCAAGCTCGACAAGAGAGCCGGCATAGGAATTTTGGGTTGCTACGAGATAGCTGCCGGGCAGACCCATAAGCACAAGAACTTTGGGGTTTTCGCCGCTGTGCTTGCTGCTGTAGCTTGCCATAAATTCGTTATATTCGGCAACAATTGCGTCGGCTTCTTCGCTTTTGCCGTATTTGTCGCCTATGAGCTTAACGCTGTCATATAAGCCCTTTATGCTTCTCAAATTCAAAAAGGTTGAATTTACGCCTATGTTATCATACTGAATTTTTAAATCGCCTTCGAGAGTATCGGGGGTTAATACGTCTGTGGGATTAAGGCTTGTTATAATTTCCATATCCGGGGACATGGGTGTCCCAACTGTTGTTACGCCGTCATATCTTGAAGCTATGGCGGAAACAGTTGTTTCGGGAACACCCACAAGGCTTAAGCCCAGCCTGTCGGTTATATCGCAGATTGAGGCTGAGGTTGCCACAATTCGAGTGCCTTCGGGGGCTGTTGTTTCAGCAGGCTTGTCGGCATTTGCGGCGGCTTGGCTGTTTGTTTGTTTTGCTCCCGATTCGGCTTTTTCCATAATTTCCTCATTTACTTTTTCACCGGAAGAACCTTCCTGTGCCGATGAAGTTTCTTCTGTTAAAACACTTTCTGCCGCAGCATCTTCCCCGGTTGTCTCGGCATCTGTTTCATTTTCGGAAACAGTTTCAGTTTCTTCTATTATATTAGCTGTAGCTTCTTCTGTCGATTCTTCCGAAGAACCTCCGCAGCCAACAGCAAAGGCAAAACACATCAGAAGAACAATTAAACATTTAAAAAATTTCAAAACCTGTTCCTCCTTAATTTCCGTAGTATCCCGAGTAATTGCTTATCATTGAAGCAACATCAGCTCTTGTTGCGGCAGAGGTGTAATCATAGCCGTTTGTGTTCTGCTTTGTTATGATACCGGCTTTGCCTGCTGTTATGACATTTTCCTTTGCTCATTCGCTTACGCCTGTTGTGCTGGGGGAAATACTCTTTGTTTCAAGGGCTGTTCCCTTATAAGCCGCATATTTAACAAGAATTATTGCCGCCTGTTCACAGGTAACGGGGCTGTCTGGGCTGAAGGAAGTTTCACTCATACCGTTTACAATTCCGTTTTCATTTGCCCATGCAATGTAAGGAGCATAATATTTTGAATTATCAACATCTGAAAAAGTACAGCTGCCGGAAATATCCTCACCGCTGAGTCTGCCTAAAACAGTTACAAACATACCTCTTGTCATAGTGGAATCGGGGTCAAAGGTGGTTTCCGTTGTGCCGCTGAACAAGCCCTTGTTTACAACATTTTTGATTTCGCTTTCAGCCCAGTGACCGTTTATTTCTGTCAGCTTGTCTCCCGGTTCTTCCGCTGTAATTTCTTCTTTTTCATCCTGTTCGTCAAGACTGCCTTCGGATATTTCTGCAGTAGATAAATCGCAGTTCCAATAGAAGCAAACATCTCTGCCCATAGGTGCAACATACATCTGCACTCTTACGTAGCTGTCCGCTGTCGGGGCAGTGAATTTTATGTCTGCACTGTCATTTGACGAACTCTCTTTTAATATACCATATGTCACGTCCTCATAGCCGCCTTTTGGTTCTGTTTGAACAGCAAAGCGAATGTTTGAAAGGTTGCTGTACAAAAGCATACGCATTGTTATAACAGCCCCTTCATCTGTCTGTTCTACAACAGCCTTTTCATAAACTGCACTTCTGCACATTCCTTCCCCAAGCTCGGCATTGGCTGTTCCGCTATCGTCGGTTGTGCCTGTGTCAGGGTTTAAATAACTTGTTACCGTAGACATTGTGTATGTGCCGTTAGCCAAGCTGTCCGCCGCCGATGAATTAACTGCCAAAGCTCCTGCCGCTATGCCTATGGCAAGTACAACAGAAACCGCTTTTTTAATATTTTCATTTTTTTGTTCCTTTCTGTATAAAATAACATATTTTTTTCAATTATCTTCTTTAACCCAATTGGGGAAGGCCGATTTCTCAGCCTTCCCGAAAAAAGGAGGGTTTTCAGAACTTTTGCTTACGCAAAAGCAGCCTATGGCTGTCGGACATCTTTCCGATTCTATCAGAACTTTTGCTTACGCAAAAGCAGCCTATGGCTGTCGGATATCTTTCCGATTCTATATGAAAAACTAAACACAAAATTTTAGCTTTTCTCTGTCAATCCTATTACATATATTCGTCTGTAAATCTTAAAAGCATAACTGCTATTTCAGCTCTTGTTGCTTCGTCCTTGGGGTCAAAGCTGCCGTCTGTACGTCCGTTTATGATACCTGCGGCTGCAAGTGCATTAACGCTTTCCTCGGCCCAGCTGCTTATTTCATTACTGTCGGTGAAGTTCGTAGAGTAGATAGTTTTAAGTTCAATGCCTTCGCTCTCGGCAAACTTGCAGAGAATAAGTGCCATCTGCTCTCTTGTTATATTGCTGTAGGGAGCAAATGTATCTTCGTCCATACCCTTTACAATATCATTTGCCGCTGCGTAGCCAATGTATGAATAGAAGTAATCGTCGGAATTTACATCATTGAAACCTACTTCATAATACTTGTCGGTATCAATTCCTTTCAGTCTGCCGAGAACTGTTACAAACATAGCTCTTGTTGTGGCAATATCGGGACCAAAGGAATTTTCGTCAATACCGCTGAACAAGCCCATTTCAGCTGCTCTTATGATATATTCTTCAGCCCAGTGACCGTCAATATCATCAAAAAGCTGACCGTCTGTTTCGGTTTCTTCTTCAACATCTTCAATTTCTTCTGTGATTTCCTCTGTTTCTTCTGTGGGAACTACCGCAAAAAGACCGAATTCTTTAACAGTAAGAACATAATACTGCCCGTCCTCGGAAATTTCATATTCAAGCTCTGTTAAATATGCTTCTGAACCTTCTTCTGAAACAACTCTGTAAATAACAACATTTTCGCCGTATGCTTCTATAACGGGAATATAAACTTCAGCTACTCCGTCGGGGCTTACCTCGTCGCCGTTTTCGTCCTCTGCGCTTATGCTGTAGAGTGTAAAGTCGCCCTCAACAAGACCTGCCGCTGTGTCATAATCATCGCCGCTTGTAAGTGCTGCTGTTGTAAATGTTACATCATCGTCAAATACATAAGAATCAGCCTTAATCTTAATTCCGGTATCATCGCTTGTTACACTTGTTGAACTTCCGCTTGAACCGCCTGAGCTTGAGCTTCCGCTTGCCGTTGTTGAATTTTGCGTAAGTGTGGCATTGCTTTCAGCCGCTGTCATAGAGCTCCACGAAAGCTTAAGTCTTGCGGCAATGTAGCCCGCCGTCATTTTCGGTAATTCCGTCCATAGGCGTATAGGGTACGCTTATTTCAACGGGAATATATTCGCTTTCAAGATCTGTTGTTGTAAAGCTGAACAGAGTAACATATGTAAATGTATGTTCTGTTCCGTCATATCTTGTGTTCGTTGTAAATTTGTCAGCATCTTCAACAGAAATACTTACTTCGCTGCTTTTTATTCCCTGCAGAGCCGATGTGTATCCGCTTACGGAAACGGGATTTGTTGCAATCTGAACCTTTGCGGCTGTTCCGTTGTTACTTACGGTTACAAGAGCCTGTCTGTTGTTGTCAAAGGCGGAGTCACCCATTGAAGCCTGATCTAAGTTGGCGTTCCAAAGATAAATGTCCAGCCAATACTTTCCGTCTTCTATTTCACTGTCTGATGATGAGGAAGAGGAGGAAGCCGTAAATCTTATATCCGCAGAGCTTACGGCAGAGGAAACATCGTCTTTAACAGCCACTGCATAGATCGTAACCGTCTCGCCTGCCCCTGTTACGGTAAACTCACCGCTGTAAAGGTTTGAACTTTCGGAAGGAACAGAACCGTCTGTTGTATAGTAGATTTCAGCGCCGTCTTCCGCTGTTATGGTTACTGTTACAGTTTGATTGTTTTTGGGTGAAGAATCGGAAACGGTAATATCGGGAGATTCAACCTGAATTTCCGTTTCTGTATCTTCAGCAACAACCGCATTTGCCCAGTCAAGCTCAAGTCTTGCGGCTTGGTCAAAGCCTTCCATAGCATCGGAGCTTATGCGGATGTAAATAACATCTTCCTGTTCGCTGTCACGTTCCATTATGAAGGTTTTGGGGAACTCATAGGTTGTTTCGTCGCCGCTTGTGTAATTAAGACCGTAGTCTGTAAAATATTCGGCTATATCGGCGGAAATTTCATAATCTGAATCGCTCCACCAGTCATAATTCATAGAATCGGCGGAAGGATAACTCCAAAGCTTTGTTAAGTGACCGTAAAGCCCTGCATAGTAAACTGCCTTAACCGTAAGCTGAACTGTGCTTTTTCCGTCCTTTACGGTAACAATAGCATTGCCGTCAAGAGCATCATTTCCCATTGAGGTTGAGCCTTGGTTAACCTCGCTCATCATTACAACGGGAACGCTGTAAACAACAGTTTCGGAATCTTCATTATCCGGCTCATCATTATCAGGATTTTCTTCAACAGCCGTAAGTGTGTCGGTGTCAATAACAAGTCTTACAATATGTGTCATTGTTCCGACGGGAGTATTAACCACAAGCTGAACATTTTCTATATCGTCTATGCTGTCAAGCTCAACTAAA
>JAJQBF010000231.1:16289-18803 GCA_021203425.1 Clostridiales bacterium
ATTAACCACAAGCTGAACATTTTCTATATCGTCTATGCTGTCAAGCTCAACTAAAACGTAATTATAGCCGTCATCGTCTGCGGATACTTCTAAAACAGTGTAATTTTCTCCGTCAACTGCCTGTGAAATGTCGCCTATCATCGAATTTGTATAGGCTAATTTCACATATACCTTACCGTCTGTTACCGTAATAGGAACATCTGTTGTTGTAAAATAGCTGCCTGCGCTTGATGTTTCGTCAGAATCCGATTTAAGTATTGATATATCAGCTGTATAATCTCCATCGGCAACATATTTTTTAAGAGTATCGCTGTCAACGGCAACTCTTACAATATGTGTCATTGTTCCTACGGGAGTATTTACAACAAGCTGAACATTTTCTATATCGTCTATGCTGTCAAGCTCAACTAAACCATAGCTGTAACCCTCATCATCGGTGTATACTTCCAAAACGGTGTAATTCTCACCATCAACTGCCTGTGAAATGTCGCCTATCATTGAATTTGTATAGGCTAATTTTACATATACCTTACCATCTGTTACTGTAATAGGAACATCTGTTGTTGTAAAATAGCTGCCTGCACTTGAGGTTTCGTCCGAATCGGATTTAAGTATTGATATATCAGCTGTATAGTTTCCGTCTGAAACCTCTGTTTTACTCTGTGAAACCGCCGTCAGGCTGTCCCAGTATATTTTTGTTATGCTTACGGCGTCAAAATATCCGTTTTCAAAATACAGACCTTCAAGCTCTCCGGTCAGGTTATTCATTGCCGGAACATAAATTGTTAAATTTGTGTAGTAATATGCGGCATAATCTCCTGTTAATGGGAAGGTTACCTGTGAAACAACCTGCGTGTCCTCACTGAAATAAGAATCGGTATAGTCAATATCGCTTTTTGTAACGGCTGTTCCCTCGGTTATTAAGCTGCCGCTTGTGTCATTGTTTTCGTAATAACCGTTAAATTCAGTTACATATAAAGGCTCTGTTTCCGTTCCGTTTATAACATCTGTTGTCAGTGAAACATTACCCTCGCTGTCAACATTTATTACAGCTGTTATTGTGTCATTTTCAACAAGGCTGTGATAAACCGTATCTGTATAATATGCTATTTCAACGGTATATTGACCCTCTGCCAGTTCTTCTGTTGGAAGGTTTATTGTTTCGTCTTCTACGGCAAGTGACAGAGCATCTAAAATTGCACTCTTTATGGCATTGCTTGAATAGGTTGCTCCTGAAACTGCGTCTACTCCGTTTATTGCATCTGCGTCCGTTGACAAAAGCCCGGTTATGGTTTCGGCTAAGCCTTCTGCCGCCGTTTCAAGCTTAGATTTGTTTGTTTCGGCATATGTTCCCGAGAAGTTTGAACCTTCAACGGTAATTGAAGTAATATAACCGTCTGTTACTGTAACTGTGACTGTTACATCATATGAGCCGAACTGGTCGATATGGGCTGTTCCCGTATAGGTTTTTACTGTGCTTTCAGTGGTTAAGGAGCTGTAGTCTATAGCGATATAAGCATTTTGAGCCGAGTTTATTGCTTCTATATACATATATATTTACATAAACACCGTTGGCACTGTTGTCGGGAATGTCAAAGGTGATTTGCGTTACATTTCCGTCCTCATCTGTTCCTGTTATTTCTGCATCAATAGTTTCTCCGCTTGCCGAGCCGCCCTGATAAATTTTCCACTCAGAAGCCCGACCGCTTATTGTGCCTACGGTTACCGCCTGTAAGTTTACGGAAAGCTTCGCCGAGCCGTCACTGTTTACCGTTAAAACAGCATTTTCTATACATGAAGCCGCCATAGAATCATTTGAAATATTACTTGCCTTTTTAAGTGAAACGTCAATATCATATTCACCGGTTTCAAGTTCCACCTGTGCAGAACCGAAAGAATAAGTAACTGCCGCAAGGGTATCTGTGTCTACGGCAAGCCTTATAATATGTGTCATTGTTCCGACAGGGGTATTAACCACAAGCTGAATATTTTCAATATCGTCAATACCGTCAAGCTCAACTAAGACATAGCTGTAACCGTCATCATCTGTTGAAACTTCCAAAACAGTGTAGTTTTCTCCGTCAAGAGCCTGTGATATATCTCCTATCATTGAATTTGTATAGGCTAATTTTACATATGCCTTGCCGTCGGTTACAGTTATGGGAACATCGGTTGTTGTAAAATAGCTGCCCGCACTCGATGTTTCATCTGAATCGGATTTTAATATTGATATATCGGCGGTATAATCTCCGTCTGCCACATACATTTTAAGAGTGTCTGTGTCTATTGCAACCCTTATAATGTGTGTCATTGTTCCAACAGGAGTATTAACCACAAGCTGAATATTTTCAATATCATTTACACTTTCAAGCTCAACCAAAACATAGTTATAGCCGTCTTCGTCTGTAGATACTTCCAGAACGATGTATGTTTCACCGTCAAGAGCCTGTGAAATATCGCCTATCATTGAATTTGTATAGGCTAGTTTTACATATGCCTTTCCGTCCGTCACCG
>JAJQBF010000231.1:18903-21963 GCA_021203425.1 Clostridiales bacterium
CCTATCATTGAATTTGTATAGGCTAGTTTTACATATGCCTTTCCGTCCGTCACCGTTATGGGCACATCGGTTGTGGTAAAATAGCTGCCGGCGCTTGATGTCTCATCCGAGTCGGATTTAAGTATTGATATATCGGCAGTATAGTTTCCGTCGGAAACTGTTACCGTTTCAGAAGTGCCGCCATCTTCTTCATCTTCATCGGGGATTGCAAGGGAAAGGGCGGACATAACCGCCTCAATTATTGCATCTGATGAATATGTAGCACTTGTAACTCCGTCAACAGAATAAATTGCAGCCGCATCTTCTGCAGAAAGCCCTACAAGTGCCGACGAAAGTCCTTCTGCCGCAGTTTCAAGCTTAGCCTGTGAGGTTTCGTTTCCTGTTTCGCCTTCAACGGTTAAGGCTGTAATAATTCCGTCCTCTACTGTTACATATACGGTAATTTCATAGCCGAAATTGACAACTGTAGCTGTGCCAGTGTAGGTTACGGCAGAGGTTTCGCCTGAACCGCTGTTCTCAGTGCTGCCGTAGTCAAAGGCTAAGTAGGCGTTTGTTGTTATAGTAACAACATCTACATAAAGGCTGACATAAACTCCGTCATAGCTGTTATTCGGCAAGTCAAATTCTATGGCTGTTACATTTCCGTCCGAATCGGTTGTTTCTTCGGCAGCCACTGTATCACCGGAAGCGGCTGTTCCCTGATAAATAAGCCAGTTTGAAGCCCAGCCGGTTATGCTGCCCATAGAAACGGAAGTCAGTTCAACCTTGATTTTGGCTGTACCGTCCTCGGCTACAATCATTTCACCGCTTACAATACAGCTTGCTGCCATAGAATCATTTTCAATATTGCTTGCATTTTTGAGAGAAACACCTATATCGTATGTACCCGGGGCATAAGCTGCGCCGCCGGAGCCGAAGGTATATTCCGTTTCGCTTTCCGCAAGATCTACGGCACTGCCGGAAGCTGTTTCTTCGTCAATAATAAAGCTTGTTTGATTATCTGTTTCGGCTGCAAAACCTGTGTTTATGGCAGAAACTGCCATAACTGCCAAAAGGACAGCCGAAAAATATCTTTTAATTTTCATTGATACCTCCTATAAATTATTAATTGGTGTTAGCCTTGGCTAACTGCAATTTAAAAAATAATAGGCACTAAACCGTTATAACAAATCGCCTGTTGTGGAAACTTTCTATTTCAAGCTCCACGCCATAGGTTTCCTTTATTGTCTCGGAGGTTATAACCTCCGCCGGTTCGCCGTATGTTATAATTCTTCCGTCCTTCATAGCCAAAATTGTGTCGCTGTAATAGGCGGCTTGGTTTATGTCGTGAAGAATCATAATTATTGTTATTTTATATTCCCTGTTCAGCTTTTTTATAAGGCGAAGGGTTTCTGTTTGGTTTTTTATATCCAAATAGGTTGTCATTTCGTCCAAAAGCAGAATTTTGGTATTCTGTGCCAAAGCCATAGCTATCCAAACTCTTTGGCGTTCTCCGCCGGAAAGTTCGGAAACTCTTTTCCTGCGAAATTTCTCTATTCCCATTGTCTCAAGAGCAAAATTTATACACCGTTCATCCTCGGCATAATCTCTTTTGCAGCAACCTCTGTGGGGAATACGTCCGTAGCTTATAAGCTTTTCAACTCTTATGTCTGCCGGGGCTGTGTTGTGCTGATGTACTATGGCAAGCTCCCTTGCAAACCTTTTCAAGGATATTTTGTCAATATTTTCGCCGTTTAAAGTGACAAGACCTTTCTGCGGTTTCAAATTCTTTGACATAACATTAAACAGAGTTGATTTTCCACAGCCGTTTGCCCCTATTATGGTTGTTATCTTCTCTCTTTCCACCTTAAAGGAAATGCCTTCAAGCGCCTTTTTGCCGCTTTCATATGAAAACTCAATGTCCTTAATTTCCATAAGTTTTGTCACTCCTTTTAAGCAGAATAATGAAGAAGGGACCGCCTACAACCGACATTATGACAGCCGGAGAAATTTCGTAGGGGTAGGCTATAAGTCTGCCGACGGTATCCGCAAGGAGAAGTGTAAAAGCCCCCAAAAGTGCGGAAAAGGGTATAAGCAGCTTGTGTTCGCTGCCTACTAAAATTCTGCCCATATGGGGAACAATAAGCCCCACAAAGCTGACCGCTCCGGCAACAGCCGTTGTTATAGAAGCCAAAAGAACAGCAACAACAGAAACAACAAGCCTTAAAGCCGTTACATTTACTCCTAAGCTTCTTACGGTTTTGTCCTCAAGAGCTAAAAGGTTGCACCTACCGGAAATTATTATCGCAAACAGAAGTCCTATGATTACATATACCGACAAAAGTCTTACGTCCTGCCATGTTTTCATAGATATATTTGCGTTTATAAGCTCCGATGCACTTGTGTAGCTTTGTCCGCTCATTGAGTTGAAAGCACTTGACAGCCCCGAAAAAACCGCATCTGTAGCCACACCCACAAGAATTATTCTTAAAGGCGAAAAGCCGTTTTTGTATGAAAGGCTGTAAACAAGAGCACAGGCCGCCATACCGCCCATAAAAGAAAAAAACGGGAGTAAAGAAAAACAATGTTGGGAAATAGGCTATTATAAGGGCGCTGACAAAGCCTGCCCCGGAAGAAATACCTATAATTCCCGGATCCGCAAGGGGATTTTTTAAAACAGCCTGAAAAAGAACACCGCTGACCGCCAAAGCCGCCCCTGCTAACATTGCAATTATAATTCTGGGAAAGCGCAAGTCGCAGATTATGGAAACCGTTTCGTCAGGCTCAGCAAAAAGCCCTCGTAAAAGCTGACCGTAGCTTACCTTTAAGCTGCCCGAATTAACCGCAAAGACAAAAAGCCCTATGAGCAAAGCCGTAATTATAACAAAGCTCAAAACCTTTTTATATCTCATGTCATTTAACACACCTCCGAAATTGAACTTATTTAAGTATTACCTATAGAGATGATGAGCCGAGAAAGCTAAATCCACCACAATCGTGTTAGTCTAAGCTAACACAATTCAAATTTCCCCCATATACCAGTTTAAGGAATAATAATTTTCCGATGTAATCGAAAAATAT
>JAJQBF010000275.1 GCA_021203425.1 Clostridiales bacterium
AGTTTACAGGTAAATCCACGAAACTACAATAGGGAGGTCACTTCATATTATCGCGGAATAGGCTTTTTAAGCTCAAGCATTCTGGCAAGCGAAAAAACAGCTTGGATAGGCGTTTTAATCGTCGGAGTTTGGCAGGCT
Source organism: Clostridiales bacterium (assembly GCA_021203425.1). Classification (GTDB taxonomy): domain Bacteria; phylum Bacillota; class Clostridia; order Lachnospirales; family CAG-274; genus JAJQCI01. The sequence goes on from JAJQBF010000275.1 coordinate 139, forward strand.
GTGGCTATGAACACAATTATTTACATTTCAGGTTTACAGACGATACCAACAGAGATTTACGAAGCAAGCTCTATTGACGGTTCCGGCAGATGGAATACATTCCGCAGGCTGACCCTTCCTCTTATGGCGCCTTTTATTTCAATAAATCTTATATTAAGCACAAAAAATATGCTTATGGTATTCGACCAGATTATGTCATTGACAAAGGGCGGCTCGGCTCAGAGTACGGAGTCTATTTCTTACCTTATTTACAACAACGGTATGTCCGGCGGTCAATTCGGCTTTCAAAGTGCAAATGCGGTAATATTCTTTATAGTTATTGTGGCAATTTCCGTAATACAGATGGTGATTTCGGGAAGAAAGGAGGAGCAGTTATGACAAATATTGTAAAATCGGCAAAAATAAAGCTTGCCTCTAAAGAAAAAGAAAATAATAAAATATCAAAAAGCGGCTTAGTCATAACGATTCTTCTTATTATAGGCTGTATATCGATTCTTCTGCCCTTATATATGACTGTTGTAATAGCCCTTAAGTCTCCGGCTGAAATGACAAACGATGTCAGAGGGGCTTTAACTCTTCCCTCGCACTTAAGTCTTTCAAACTTTGCCGAGGCTATGGAAATAACCAACTTTTGGCATTCTCTTGCAAACAGCGTTATAATAACCGGTGCTTCAATTGCCCTGTCACTTATTATTCACTCTATGGCAGGCTATGCCATAGGCAGAAGTATGGCTAAGAAAAAGAGATTTCGCCTGATTTATTTCTATATTGTCAGCGGAATGTTTGTTCCCGTTGCTATTCTTATGATGCCTCTTGTTAAGGAAACCGCATCACTGGGGCTTGACAATATGGTTGGGGTTATACTTCTTTACACTGTTTTCTATATGCCTATGAATGTTATGCTTTACTGCGGCTATTTGAAAAACATACCCCTTCAAATCGAAGAAACGGCAAACATCGACGGAGCTTCTGTCCGGAAAACCTATTGGACAATAATTTTTCCTATGATGAAGCCAATGCACGCCACAGTTGCCATACTTACGGCACTGGGCACATGGAATGATGTTATGACACCTCTTGTTATTATGTCGGGAACGGAAAACACAACTCTGCCTTTGGCACAGCTTAACTTCCAAACACAGTTCGGAACAAATTATAATCTGGCCTTTGCCTCTTATCTGCTGGCTTTAATACCTATTTTGATTTTCTATATTATCTGTCAGAAGCAGATTATAGGCGGCATATCAAACGGCGCAGTGGAAGGATGATTTTTATGAAGCTTCAAAATAAAATTATGCTTATAACCTATGCAGACAGCATGGGCAAAAACATTAAAGAACTCCATAGCATTTTAAACAAACACTACGGCAAAGCCATCGGCGGTGTACATGTTATTCCCTTTTTCCCCTCATTGGCAGACAGAGGCTTTGCCCCTATGTGTTATGATAGGGTTGACGAAGCCTTCGGCACTTAGGAAGACGTGGAAAGCTTGGGCAAGGATTACTATTTAATGTTTGACTTTATGGTAAACCATATTTCCGCAAAGTCCGAATATTTTAAAGATTTTCTTAAAAATAAGGAAAATTCTCCCTATAAAGATTTTTTTATAACTTATAAGGATTTTTGGGAGAACGGCGAGCCTACAGAGGAACAGGTAGACCTTATTTATAAAAGAAAGCCCAGAGCCCCTTATATCGAGGCTGAGTTTGCCGACGGAAGTAAGGAAAAGATTTGGTGTACATTCTGTGAGGAGCAGATTGACCTTGATGTAACAAAGGAAAAAACAAAAGCATTTATTAATGATACAATAAAAAATCTATGCTCTCACGGGGCGGCAATAATAAGGCTTGATGCCTTTGCCTATGCCGTAAAGAAGCCGAACACAAACTGTTTCTTTATAGAACCGGATATTTGGAACCTTTTGGGAGATATTGAAAAAGCCGCAAACAGCCGGGGTTCCGAAATTCTTCCCGAAATTCACGAACACTACACAATACCTATGAAAATATCTAAAAAGGGCTTTTGGGTTTATGACTTTGCTCTGCCTGCCCTTCTGCTTCATGCCCTTTATAACCATACGGCAAAGTATCTTAAAAACTGGTTTGATATGTGCCCTATGCATCAATTTACAACCCTTGACACCCATGACGGCATAGGTATTGTAGACATAAAGGACCTTCTTCCCGACGAAGAGCTTGAATTTGTAAAGGAACAGATGTATACTCTCGGCGCAAACGTCAAAAAAATATACAGCTCCGAAGCCTACAACAATCTTGATATTTATCAGGTAAATACAACCTATTATTCCGCCTTGGGAGAAAATGACGCTGCTTATTTATTGGCAAGGGCAATTCAGTTTTTTACCCCGGGTATTCCGCAGGTTTATTATGTGGGAATGTTAGCCGGCAAAAATGACGTTGAGCTTATGGAAAAAACCAAAAACGGCAGAGACATAAACCGTCATTATTACACAGTGGAGGAAATAGAAGCGGAACAAAACAGAGATGTTGTTAAAAGACTTAAAGAGCTTATGGAACTAAGAAACACACATCCGGCTTTCGGGCTTGAAGGCAGTCTGACCGTTGATTATCAGTATTCATGGCTTGAAATGACAAGAAGCTGCGGAGGAAGCAGCATAACGTTGTATGCAAACCTTGCGGATTACAGCTTTACTATAAAATAAATAATAACTGAGGTGAACCTACGGCAATCTATTTTAGTGAAAAAGATAAATTTATAAGCATTAAGACAGAAAATACGGAATATCAAATGAAGATTGACGATTACGGCGTTCTTCGTCATATTTGGTACAGCGAAAAGGTAAATACGGATATGTCATATCTTATAAAATACCCCGATGTGGGCTTTTCGGGAAATCCCTATGATGTTGGAAATGGCAGAACCTATTCTCTTGATACTTTACCCCTTGAATATGCCTGCGGAGGTATAGGGGATTTCAGAATTTACGCCCTTTCCTTAATCCACAGCGACGGAAGTTCAGCCTTGGATCTGCGTTATAAAGGCTGTCGTATATACAAGGGAAAATATTCTATAGAGGGACTTCCTGCCGTTTATGCCGGTGAAAATGAAGCCGAAACACTTGGAATAACATTGCAGGACAACGCCTCGGAGGTTAAGGCTGTGCTTCGTTACGGCATTATTGAAAAATATGATATTATAACCCGAAATGTAAAGATTATAAACGGAGACAAGCCCGTAACCCTTCAAAAGGCAGCAAGTCTCTGTCTCGACATACCAAACGGCAATAGCTCGGAGTGGATTCACTTTCACGGCAGACATATTCCGAGCGTCTGCCGGAAAGGCGTCCTCTTTTCCACGGCATACAGGAAAGCTCATCATCAAGAGGAACATCAAGCCATCAGCAAAACCCGTCCGTCATACTTTGCAGCCCCGACTGCAGCGAAACAAGCGGAAGCTGCATAGGCGTCTGTCTTGTTTACAGCGGCAGCTTTCAAACCCAAATTGAATATGACCAGCTTGACCAAACCCGTCTTGTAATGGGCATCAACCCAAATTTGTTTCAGTGGCGCTTAGAGCCTTACGGCGAATTTGAAACACCGGAGGTTATACTTTCCTACAGCGGCAAAGGCTTTTCAAGGCTTTCCCATAATTTCCACAATATTATAAGAGAGCATATCTGCCGTGGAAAATATAAAACAGCCGAGCGTCCCGTCCTTATAAACAGTTGGGAGGCTGCCTACTTCGATTTCGATGAGGAAAAAATAATAAAAATCGCCGAAGCTGCCGCAGATATGGGGCTTGATATGCTTGTTCTTGATGACGGTTGGTTCGGAGAGAGGGACGACGATTGCTCCGGCTTGGGGGACTGGTTCGAAAATAAGAAGAAGCTGCCGGAAGGGCTTAAGGGGCTTGCGGAAAAAATTAAGGCTTTGGGTATGAGCTTCGGTCTGTGGATAGAGCCCGAAATGGTTTCCGAAAACAGCCGGCTTTATGAAAATCACCCCGACCGGGCAATACAAGCTCCGAACAGAAAGCCCACAAGAGGCAGATTTCAGCTTGTTTTGGATATGTCGAGAAAAGATGTTCAAGACTATCTTTTTGAAGCAATAAGCAATATTTTGAAAAATGCCGACATATCCTACATAAAATGGGACATGAACAGAAGTATTTGCGATCTCTATTCTAGCGCACTTGAACCGGAAAAACAGGGAGAGCTTTCTCACAGATATGTTTTGGGGCTTTACTCCCTTCTTGAAAGGCTTACTTCTGCTTTTCCCGATATTTTGTGGGAGGGCTGCTGCGGCGGCGGCGGTCGGTTTGATGCCGGAATGTTATATTACTGCCCTCAAATTTGGTGCAGCGACGATACAGACGCCTACGAGAGAACAAAAATACAATACGGCACGTCCTTCTTCTATCCCGTCTCCGCTGTAGGCTCTCACGTTTCTGCCGTTCCCAATCACCAAACCGGAAGAACAGTCCCCCTTGAGTCAAGGGCAGTAACCACAATGGCAGGCAGCTTCGGCTATGAGCTTGACCCCGACACACTTTCGGAATATGAGAAGGCTCAGGTAAGAGAGTATGTAAAAAAATATAAGTCATACAGAAAGCTTATACATACAGGCAGATATTACAGACTGACAAACCCTCTTAAGGAAAATGCTGCTGTTTGGTCATTTGTTTCTGAAGATTCAGGAGAGGTTCTTATTCAGGGAATTATATTCAGAACAGAGCCCAATATGAAACAGAGAAATCTTAAGCTTTTAGACCTTGAAGAGGCAGCTGTTTATGTTAATGGAGAAACAGGCGAAGTCTGCAGCGGTTCGGCTCTTATGAATGGAGGAATTTTACTTCCCAAACCCCACGGAGATTATTTCCCGGTTGAAATATATCTAAGGAAATGCTGATTAGTTGGCTTATCGCATTTTTGCCGATGATTTTGATAAAAAGAAAATTATTTTAAGTATTGAATGCTTTGTAATGTAAAGTTCAGATTTTCCGTCCAACAGGTTAATTAAAAGAATCCCTGTGAGAGCAGTTTCCGGAAATACAGTTTTGGAAATTTGCCGCAGGGGTTCTTTTTTTCATTGTCTGCATTTTGGTCTGCACATTCACGTTTGCCGTCTGTCTGAAGCCGGATTTTGTTTTCTTCAA
>JAJQBF010000067.1 GCA_021203425.1 Clostridiales bacterium
GCTCCCATTCTTTTAAGTCTAATCTTTACCATTGTTTTCACCTCCTGAAAAAACCTTATATATATCAAGAAAATACAAATGTGTTTTCCCAACGCTTGAGTTATAAAGGCTTATCTCATAAAGGGCAGCTTAAGCCCCCTTCTGCCTTTTTTCATATCCCCCATCATTTTCATCATACCCTTCATTTGGTCAAACTGCTTAAGAAGTTTGTTAATCTCCTGAATGGACCTGCCGCTTCCCTTGGCAATTCTTCTCTTTCTTGAGCCGTTTAAAATTTTGGGGTTTCTTCTTTCTTTAACTGTCATAGACTGTATAATAGCCTCGACATGAACGAGGGCTTTTTCATCTATATCGGCATCGCTTATATTAAGCTTGCCCATACCGGGAATCATTCCCAATAGGTCTTTAATTGAACCCATCTTCTTAACCTGCTGCATCTGGGTCATAAAATCTTCGAGGTTAAAGTCATTTGCCCTCATTTTGCGTTCAAGCTCTTTAACCTGTTTTTCGTCAAAAGCCGTCTGTGCCTTGTCTATAAGGGTAAGGACATCGCCCATACCGAGAATTCTTGACGCCATTCTGTCGGGATAAAACGGCTCAAGGTCGTCTGCCTTTTCACCCATACCCACATATTTAATGGGCTTTCCCGTAACACTTCTTACGGAAAGCGCCGCACCGCCTCTTGTATCGCCGTCAAGCTTGGTTAAAATTGTTCCGTCAATACCCAGCTTTTCATCAAATGTTTTTGCTACGTTGACAGCGTCCTGACCTGTCATAGCATCAATTACAAGAAGAATTTCCTGAGGACGAACAGTCTTTTTAATGTTTACAAGCTCGTCCATAAGTTCTTCGTTTATGTGTAAACGACCGGCGGTATCTATAATAACAATGTCATTACCGTGGCTCTTGCCGTAGGCAACACCGTTTTCGGCTATCTTAACCGGGTCGCCCTGACCCTCGTCATAAACGGGAATATTAAATTTTTTTCCCACAACCTGAAGCTGTTTTATTGCCGCCGGACGGTAAACGTCACAAGCGACAAGCAAGGGATTTTTTCCTTGTTTTCTCATCTGCCCTGCCAGCTTGCCGGCTGTAGTGGTTTTTCCGGCGCCCTGAAGACCTGCCATCATATAAACAGTAGGGCTTTTTGAAGAATATGTCAGCAGACTTTGGGTTGTTCCCATAAGGTCTACAAGTTCATCTCTTACTATTTTAACAACCTGCTGACCGGGGTTAAGCCCTTCCAAAACTTCAACACCCACAGCCTTGTCGGTTACGTTTTTCATAAACTGCTTAACAATTTTAAAGTTTACGTCAGCCTCCAAAAGAGCCAGCTTAACCTCTCTCAAAGCCGCTTTAACGTCTTTTTCGGTCAGCTTGCCTTTTCCCGTAAGCTGCTTAAAAGCCGACTGCAGCTTATCGGCCAAATTCTCAAATGCCATAAAATCACTCCGCTTTATTCCAAAAGATTCATAAGGATTTCTTTTACCTTCTCTGTGTTTCCGCTGTTCAGCAATTCAACAGCCTTCTCGATTTCTTCCTTTTGTTTTATGTGTCTGCCCGCAAGCCCGAGCCGCTCTTCATATTTTTTAAGCTGCTTTTCCGTCCTCTTTAATGTATCTGAAACAGCCTGTTTGGTTATGCCGCAAATTTCGCCGATCTCCTGAAAAGAAAGATCTTCGCCGTAGCGGCTTTCAAAAATATATTTTTGCCTTTCGGTAAGCAAGTCACCGTAAAAGTCAAAAATCAAGCTCAAATAAACTCTGTCTTCCATAAACAAGACCTCACCAACAGCCTAAGCCCTTTCGTCCGTCAAGTCTTTTTGCTTGACCCCCTCGACCTTGTTCATTATAGCAAATCATTTTCCCCCTGTCAACCCCTTTTTTCGTAAAAAATTTTATTTTATATAAAAACCATTGTATATGCAGCTATATAAAAAGTTTAAAAAAGGGGTTGTATTTGATATTTTTGTGTGTTATAATCTGACTGTTGACTGTGGATAATTTAATTTATACAGGGCGGTCAGCAAGTCAAAATCCCGTACTATGAAGACGGACACTCCGACCACTTCATTGTATTGGGGGATAATTATTATTTTACAGGAGGAAATTTAAAATGGCTATTGATAAGAAAGCTATTGCCGCTAAATTCGGCAGAAACGAAGCAGACACAGGCTCACCCGAGGTTCAGGTTGCTCTTTTAACAGAAAGAATTAACCACCTTACAGAACATTTAAAGGTTCATAAAAAAGATCACCACTCAAGAAGAGGTCTTCTTAAGATGGTTGGTCAGAGAAAGGGTCTTCTTAATTATATTAAGAGAAAAGATATTGTTAAATATCGTAACCTTATCGCCGAACTTGGTTTAAGAAAGTAATAATAAGACAAGTTGTAAGGGGCGAAGTCCGGCTGGCTTCGCCCTATTTTAAGGGAGAGCTTTGCGTTTTATATTTATTCGTTTGAGACAGAGCGGTTTCTCTGTTTGAAACGGGTAAATAATAAAAACGAAAACTCTCCTGAAGAAATTCTGTTTAAACAGTGATTTTTAAAATTCGAAAGGAGATTTTTAAAATGTATCAGACCTATAAGCTTGAAATAGGCGGAAGAGATATGACTTTTGAAATCGGCAGAGTTGCAGAGCTTGCCAACGGCGCCGTTATAGTTCGCTACGGCGACACAACGGTTTTGGTTACTGCAACAGCCTCCGAAAAGCCCAGAGAGGGTATCGACTTCTTCCCCTTAAGCATCGACTATGAAGAAAAAATGTATGCCGCAGGCAAGATTCCCGGGGGCTTTACAAAGCGTGAGGGCAGACCCAGTGAACACGCTATTTTAACCTCCCGTGTTATCGACAGACCTATCCGTCCTCTTTTCCCTAAGGATTACAGAAACGATGTATGTATAAACTGTGCTGTTCTTTCCGTAGATCAGGAAAACAGCCCCGAAATTTGTGCTATGGTCGGTGCCTCCGTTGCACTTTCAATTTCCGACATACCCTTCCAGGGACCTACAGGCGCTGTAAGCGTAGGCTATGTTGACGGAGAATATGTAATCAACCCCAACAGAGAACAGAGACAAAAATCAATTCTTAACTTAACTGTTGCCTCTACAACAGACAGGGTTATGATGATTGAGGCCGGAGCAAATGAAATTACAGATGAAGAAATGTATGATGCCATTATGTTCGGTCACGAGGAAAACGTAAAAATTGCAAACTTTATTAAAGATTTACAGGAAAAAATAGGTCTTCCCAAACACTCTTATGAAGAACACATTGTCGACCATGACTTATATGAGGCAATTAAGGAATTCATAACAGACGAACGTATGGAAACCGCTGTTTTTGCCGAATTAAAGCAGGACAGAGACGAGCAGATTTCGGCAATTACAGCTGAAACAGCCGAAACCTTAAAGGAAAAATTCTGCGGCGAAGACGAAGTAAAATATGCTGCCGATATTGACGAGGCTATTTATAAATATGAAAAAGAAACAGTAAGGAGAATGATTCTTAAAGACCACAAGCGTCCCGACGGAAGAAAGCTTGACGAAATTCGTCCTCTTTCAGCCGAGGTTGACGTTATACCCAGAGTTCATGGTTCGGGTCTTTTTAAGAGAGGTCAGACACAGGTTCTCACAATAACAACTCTGGGAACAATCGGCGAGGCTCAGAGAATTGACGGTCTTGACGAAGACGAAACAACAAAGAGATATATCCACCACTATAACTTCCCCAGCTATTCGGTAGGTGAAACACGTCCCTCAAGGAGTCCCGGCAGAAGAGAAATCGGTCACGGCGCTCTTGCTGAAAGATCTCTTCTTCCCGTTATCCCCAGCGAGGAAGAATTCCCCTACGCTATAAGACTTGTTTCCGAGGTTGTAAGCTCAAACGGCTCTACTTCACAGGGTTCTGTCTGCGGTTCAACTCTTTCTCTTATGGCTGCCGGTGTTCCCATTAAGGCTCCCGTTGCCGGAATTTCCTGCGGTCTTGTAACAGGAGAAACAGACGATGACTTCGTTCTCCTCACTGATATTCAAGGTCTTGAAGACTTCTTCGGAGATATGGACTTTAAGGTAGCCGGTACTCATAAGGGTATCACAGCTATCCAGATGGATATTAAGATTCACGGTCTTACACCCGATATCATAAAGGGCGCTTTAAAGAGATGTCACGAGGCAAGACTTTACATCTTAGATGAAGTTATGCTTAAGGCTATCCCCGAAGTCAGAGATCATATTTCCGAATACGCTCCCAAGATTGAATTCGTTCAGATTGACCCCTCGAGAATCGGCGAGGTTGTCGGCTCAAAAGGCAAGACAATCAACCGTATTATCGAAGAGTCAGGTGTTGACAAAATCGACACAGAAGACGACGGTAAGATTTATGTTTCTTCAAAGAGTTCCGAGGCAATCGGCAAGGCTATAAGTATGATTCTTGCTATTGTTACGGATCCCGAACCGGGAACCTTCTATGAAGGCAAGGTTACAAAGATAATGAGTTTCGGTGTCTTTGTTGAAATAGCTCCCGATAAGGAAGGTCTTATAAGAATGAAAGACCTTGACTATAAATTTGTTGAAAAAGCAGAAGATGTAGTCAAAGAAGGGGATTATGTAAACGTTATGGTTAAGGAAATAGACGACCAGGGCAGAATTAACCTTTCAAGAAAGGCCTGCCTTCCCAAGCCCGAAGGCTATAAGGAAAGACCTCCCCGTCATTCAAACGGCGGCGGCTTTCAAAGACAGTCACGTCCCCGTCAGAAAAGAGAAGAATAATATAATATAATAAATTTCCCCCGAAACCAAGCTTAAAAGGCTAAAGGTTCCGGGGGTTTTTAATCTGTGATTTATAATCTTCGGTTTTACACATCTTCCGTTTCTTCCAATATTTCATATATTTCAAGAAGCCGTTCTTCGAGTTCTGTTTTTTTGTTATAGGTTTCTTCGGCTTTTTTGGGGTCTGTAGCAACCTCGTCTGTTTCAAGAAGTCTGTCGAGTTCTTCGATTTCTTCTTCAATTTGTCCGGCTTCGGTTTCAAGCTTTTTTCGTCTTGCCGCCGCCTTTCTTTTTTCGGAGAGAAGTTCCTTTTGTTTCTGCCAGTCAAGCTTGTTTGCCGAATCTTCTTTCGGAACAGCTGTCTCCTCGGGTATTTCCGTTCTTTTTTCTTCATAATAATCATAATTGCCCAAATAATTTTTTATACCCCTGTCGGTAAGCTCAATTATTCTTGTAGCAATCTTATTTATAAAATATCTGTCATGAGAAATAAAG
>JAJQBF010000058.1 GCA_021203425.1 Clostridiales bacterium
AGAAAAACTGTGTGATATAATAAAATAAATGTAAAGAACAACATTCCGGAAAAGCCGATTGCGGTCTGTTTCACACTTCCGTAATCGTTTTTACAAGTAATAAAAAGGAGGCATTTTAAAATGGCAAGTGCTAGAGTACATTACAGAAACAAGGCTAAGGAAGTCAGAGAAGATCCTAAGAAGAATTGTGTGGTTATTCCCAAGAAGGATAAATCAAAGGTTGTTGCGGTTATGTGCGCCGCTATAGGGGCTGTTTTTATTAACGGCTTGCTTATGGGCTTTATTGCCGGAAAAAATTCATAATTGGGGCAAAGCCCGAAAATGGCATTTAACCTTATAATGCCGTTTTGTTTTTGAAACAAAAAACGAAAGGAAAGAAGAAGAATGAAATTAGGTATTGTGGGACTTCCCAACGTAGGAAAGAGTACACTTTTTAATTCACTGGCAGGAGGCGGCGCAGAGGCGGCAAACTACCCCTTTTGTACAATCGACCCCAACGTGGGTGTTGTTCCCGTTCCCGACAAAAGACTTGATGTTTTGGGAGAAATGTATAAAACAAAAAAGATAACTCCGGTTGTAATAGAATTTGTTGATATAGCCGGTCTTGTAAAAGGCGCCTCACAGGGCGAAGGCTTAGGCAACAAGTTTCTTTCCCACATTCGTGAGGTTGATGCAATTGTTCATGTTGTAAGATGCTTTGAAGACACAAATATTGTTCACGTTGAGGCAAAGGTTGACCCTATAGCCGATATAGAAACAATAAATATGGAGCTTATGCTTTCCGACCTTGAAATAATAGAAAGACGTCTTGCAAAAACAATTAAGCAGTCTATGTCTGACAAGATGTTAAAAAAAGAAGTCGATGTTCTTAAAAAAATACAGGATGCACTTCAAGAGGGCATATCACCCCGAACACTTGACTTTTCCGACGAAGAAGAGGCTGAAATCGCCGAAGGGCTTAACCTTCTTACCCTTAAGCCCGTTCTTTATGCGGCAAACGTAGACGAAGACGCTCTTTTAGAGGGCGGTGAAAACGAATATACAAAAGCCGTAAAAGAATATGCCGAAGAAACAGGAGATGGAGTTTTTGTAATCTGCGCCAAAATAGAAGAAGAAATAGCCGGTCTTGAACCGGAGGAAAAGGCTGAATTTTTAGAAGAACTGGGTCTTAAGGAAAGCGGTCTTGACAGACTTATTTCCGCAAGCTATAAGCTTTTGGGGCTTATGAGCTATTTAACCGCCGGAGAAAAGGAGTGCCGTGCGTGGACAATCAAAGAAGGCACAAAGGCGCCTAAAGCAGCCGGAAAAATTCACTCCGATTTTGAAAAGGGCTTTATACGTGCCGAGGTTGTTACATATGACGACCTTGTGAAGTTAGGCTCTATAGCCGCCGCAAAAGAGGCCGGTGTCTACAGAAGTGAAGGAAAAGACTACGTTTTTAAAGACGGAGACGTTGTTCTTTTCAGATTTAATGTATAAGGAGGGACGAAAAGGTGTATGTTTTTAACCTTAAAAAGCCCCTTGAGGTAAATCTTGCCGAGTTTGCCGAGAAATTCGGTTTCAGCGGCAATATTGTTTTGAAATATGTGATTTACGAGCTTATAATCTCCGAAAATATATTTTCTTTAAGCTGCGAAAGAGGCTTAATGAGAAAGGATTCTGGGCTTTACAGACTTGCCTGTCACGAAACAGAGGAGCTTTTAAATGAATATAAGGAATATGAGGGCGGAGAATTTCTCAAAAGCTATGAACCTCTTATTCCCTGTAAAGAAGATATAACCGAAAGCTTTTCGGATTTTAAAGATGCAGATGATTTAACCGAACGTCTTGCCGAATTTTACAAAAAAAGAGGCTGCGGCGAGTTGGCTCTTTATAAGGGTTTCAGGCTTAACAGAGAGGGTCATGTTATCCCCGTAAAGGGTTTCGACCCCATAACCTTTGAAAACCTTTTCTGTTATAAATATCAGTTTGAGGAGCTTAGGGCAAACACTCTTGCTTTTTTGAAAGGAAAACCGGCAAGAAACGCTCTTCTTACAGGAGCAAGAGGAACAGGAAAATCTTCATCTGTAAAGGCTCTTATAAATATGTATGCTGACAAAGGCTTAAGACTTATTGAAGTATCGAAGGACAAGCTCCATTTTCTTCCGGAGCTTATGCCCCGTCTTTCAGATCGAGGCTTTAAGTTTATAATTTTTATAGATGACCTTTCTTTCGAGGCTGATGACTCTTCATATAAATATTTAAAGAGTGTTTTGGAGGGAAGTGCCGAGGCAAAGCCGTCAAATGTTATATTTTATGTCACTTCAAACCGCAGACACATTATTGCCGAAAAGTGGGAAGACAGAGGAGATATGTCTCAAAGGGGAGAAATCCACACTATGGATCAGCTTAACGAAAAGGTTTCTCTTTCAGACAGATTTGGACTTAAGATTACCTTCCTTCGCCCGAGCCCCAAGGAGTATATTGAAATTGTCAAGGGTATTGCACTCGAAAAGGGAATCGAGGCCGATGAAAATCTTATACGTGCAGCAAATGCCTATGAGCTTTCGGCAGGCGGCCGCTCCGGAAGAACGGCAAAACACTTTATGGACGCCTGGCTTTGCGGAGGTGATGCAGAATGAGCGGATATGTTATATACTTAGGGAGCCGTATGTTCATTATTAAAATAGAAAACATATTTTTCAGCGGAATTGTATCTCTGCTTATTACCTGGATAATTACAAGTGCTTTAAAACTGCGCAGAATGATAAAAGCTATGCCTATGATAACAGCAAAGCTTTTTGAGGCAAGAGAAATAATAGAAAGATGTCACAGGCTTTTCCCTATTGAAGTAATAGAATATAAGGGTATAACCTTTAAAAGAGGTATGCACGTTAAAATAACTCTCTCAAACAAAAAAAACATTCGCAGGAAACTTTATAGGCGTAAACACTCAAAATATGGTTTGTGTTATAACACCTAAAAACATAATAGCCCAGGAGCTTAAAGCTATAGAAAATCTTGTTCCGGACGAACAGGCATAAAAACGGAGGTAAACCTTATGAAATACGTAATAGGAATAGATTTGGGAACCAGCGGAGTAAAAACTCTTCTTGTAGGTCATGACGGAAGTATAGTTTCTTCCGCACAGGTGAGCTATACACCTGATTTTTACCCCGGCGGAAAAGTTGAGCAAAAACCCATAGTATGGTGGGAAAACACATTAAAGGTGCTTAAAGACCTTATGGAAAAGAACCCCGAGGCAAAAGGAAACGTAACGGCAGCTGCTGTTTCGGGTCAGATGCATTCATCTGTTTTTCTTGACAGCAATAATGAGGTAATCCGTCCGGCAATTCTTTGGAATGACACAAGAACAACCGCCCAGACAAAGGAAATAGTTGAACGGGCCGGAGGGGTTAAGGTACTTCTGGGTCTTACCTGTAATTTGGCTTTAGAGGGCTTTACACTGCCTAAAATTTTATGGCTTAAGGAAAACGAGCCTGAAAATTATGCCAAGGTAAACAAGGTTATAATGCCTAAGGACTACATAAACTTTATGCTGACAGGCAATATCAAAACAGACGTTTCAGACGCAGCCGGAACACTTCTTTTTGACGTAAGAAACTGTCGCTGGTCAGGTGAGCTTTGCGCAAGAATGGGAATATCGCCCAAAATCCTTCCGGAGGTTATTCCTTCAACCGGCTTTGTGGGAACCGTTAAGCAGGAACTTTGCGAAGAGCTTGGCTTTGAGCCCGGCGCAAAGATTATAGCCGGAGGAGCAGACAACAGCTGCGCCGCTATAGGAAACGGTGTAATTAAAGACGGTCAGGGAGTAATCAGCATAGGCACAAGCGGAACAGTTATAGGCTATGTAGGAGACATAAAGTCGGAAGTAACGGGAGGAGTACATCTTTTTAACTACTCCGCACCTGACAGCTGGTACGCTATGGGCTGTATGCTCTGTGCCGGAGAGGCATTAAACTGGACAAAAAGAACCTTTTTCGAAAGCCTTTCGTTTGATGAACTGAATGTTTTGGCCGAAAAAGCCCCGGCAGGCAGCGGCGGTCTTCTTTTCCTTCCCTATCTTTTCGGCGAACGTTCACCCCATAACGACCCCGACGCAAGAGGTGCTTTTATAGGAATTTTCGGCGGCTGTGAAAAGGGAAATATAATACGTTCCGTTATGGAAGGCGTAGCCTTTGCCGTAAGGGATATGTATGAAGAGGTTGTTAAGTTTACGGACTTAAATGAAATTTTCATAACCGGCGGTGGTGCAAAGTCAAATTTATGGGGACAGATTTGCTCAGATATTTTAAACAGACCCCTTAAGGTTTTGAATGTATCGGAAGGCCCTTCTTACGGCGTAGCTCTTATAGCTATGGTAGGCTCAGGGGCAGCCCCCGGCTTTGAAGAGGCAAAGGGCGGAAAGGTAAAGGTTGTAAAGGAGATAACTCCTTCTGAAAATGTTGAGGTTTACAAAAAGTTTTACCCCGTTTTCCGTCAGCTTTATAAATCCAACAAGGAAAATTTCAAGCTTATTAAAGAAATTTTAAAAAATAAGAAGACGAAATAAAAAATTTCCAAATAATAAAAAATTTGTATTGCCAAATAAGGCAAAATGATATATAATTAGCTTAACACACATATTCGGTCTTTGTTCTAATAAGGACTATGACCTATAGATTAATTAAAGGAGGAATTTAAAATGGCAAACAAATATGCAGGAACAAAAACAGAACAAAACCTCTGGGAAGCTTTCGCAGGCGAATCTCAGGCAAGAAACAAATATACTTACTTTGCATCTGTAGCTAAAAAGGCAGGCTATGAGCAGATTGCGGAATATTTTCTTAAAACAGCCGAAAACGAAAAGGAACACGCTAAACTTTGGTTTAAAGCTTTAGACGGAATCAGCGACACAGCCGAAAACCTTTTGGCAGCAGCAGAAGGCGAAAACTACGAATGGACAGATATGTATGACAGAATGGCAAAAGAGGCCGAAGAAGAAGGTTTCAAAGCCCTTGCCGCACAGTTCAGAGGAGTTGCCGCTATTGAAAAACTTCACGAAGAACGCTACAGAGCACTTCTTAAAAATGTTGAAACATTACAGGTATTTGAAAAAAGCGGTATAAAGGTTTGGGAATGCAGAAACTGCGGTCATGTTGTTATAGGTACAAAGGCGCCCAAGGCTTGTCCCGTATGCGCACATCCTCAGAGTTTCTTTGAAATAAAAGCAGAAAATTATTAATAATATATAAGTTTATAACTGTCATAGAC
>JAJQBF010000186.1 GCA_021203425.1 Clostridiales bacterium
ATGTTACAACACCCAGATTTTCCCGATAAAGTGAGTGTCTTTTCAATTATATCACATTTTTTTGTCTTTGCAACATATTTTTTTACGGTTCTACACAAAACTCAGCTGAGTTGGTTACAACGCAGTTTGGCGACCAAGTTTCGACCTTTCCGCTTGCTTTACCTTTTGCCGAACATCGTATAAAATCAGTTTTTTTGACATATGCAGGGCAGAAAACTTTTTTTCGAAAATAAAAATCCCGAAGAGACTGTTTGATTTTATATTTAAAAACAGTTTTTTCGGGATAAAATTGAAAATTATTTTATTGTTTAAAATGATGTTTCTCTGATTATTCTGTAGACAGTTGCCTTTTGATAAGTCATGTCATCGGCAATGGCATAAAACACGGTTCCGTCGACAGGGGAGATTAATGTTTCAAGAGTGGAATGATCATAGGGGTCGTAAACATAGCCCATAATCTGTCCCTTTCTTACAATATCTCCGGGTTTGTTAAGCTTTTTTATAAAGCCGGCATTCTGAATTTTTATTTTAGCCAGGTCGGAAGACTTAAGAAGTTCCGTCTTTTTCGGATTTTCAACACTGCCCTTACAGATACCGTTGGCTTTGAGAAAATTAACAACGGCATCTACGGCTATATCTCCGCATTTTTCCGAAACCTTTTCAGTTTCTCCTATATACAGTGAAAAAGCTGTTGTTTCCCAAATCTGCCAGTTATAGTTAAGGGTTGTTGTGTCATAGGGACGGCTGTTTCTTATGTAAACATAGGGCAGACCGAAACCCTCCGCTGTTTCGGGGTTTTCATAGCCTGTATGCATCATTCTGACGTGGGGCAGAAAGCTTGCGTTTTGATAAAAGCTTGTAAGCTGAATTCCGAAATTATAGCCCTTTACATATTCAAAAACACCGTAGGCTATTCTTTGGGTTGTTTCTCCTAAGTCATAACCGGGAAACATTCTGTTTATATCTGTGTTGTCAAGTGACCAAAATCTTTTATGCAGGTTAAAAGAGTAATTGTTTGCCGTAGGTATAACAACAATTTTCTTTCCCTTTTCGATTTGCCCTTCGCTTTCAAGTATTCTGAGAGTTTCTACAATTCTCGATGTGCTGTAGAGCTGCTGAAACTTGTTTCCTCTTGTGGAGCCTAAAATTGCTAAGCTGTTTTCACATCCCGGGTCGTTATAGCTCCCGAATTCAAAGGTGGTAATTCTCATATTATCCCTATAGGGAGATTTAAGCTCAAATATTATGTTTCTTCGCATATGTCTATACCTCCCAAAATTCTGCCCAGAAGCGAGCCGGAAAGACAAACGGGGTAGTCTCTTAAGGTGAAGACAAGTCCGTCAGCCGGGGCTTTTACAAACTCTTTGATTTCTCCGGTTAAAGGCTCGATAATTCTGCCTATTTCGTCTCCCTCTTTTACATAATCGCTGTGTCTTGCGGAAGGAACGAAAATTCCCGATGCATTGGCATTAAGAAAGGAAACATAGCCGTCCGTAGAAACCGTAGCGGTGTGTTTCGCTCCCTTAAAGACCTCTCCGTCCCAGATTTTCAGCTTTTTCATAGCGTTGAATACTCCGTCTGCCAGCTGCTCGCCGTATTCTTTGGTTATTCTCATTCCCACACCCAGCTCAACAACAACACAGGGGGTTCCTATTACGTTAAGAGAGTGGCAAAGAGTTGACTCCAAAACAGTAGATGCCTGATGAACCCAAATAAAATCTAAGTTAAGGGCAAGAGCCAAGGGCACAAGCTTTTCCGCATAGTCAACGGGAACTCTTGCCTGAGGCAGCTCCGTTAAATAAATATTGCTTGCATGACAGTCTATAACAAGGTCGGAGCCGTCAAGGCTGTTTATAACGTCGCTTGCCACATATTCAACCATTGTGTTGTGACCCGTTCCCGGGAAGGTCCTGTTCATATCAAGGTTGAAATTGGGAATACCTCTTGTTACGGAGTCGATTCCCAAAGGGTTTACCGCCGGATAAATATCCACAATACCTTTAAGACATTCGGGATTTTCGCTTATCCTCCTGCCTACCTCATAACACATATACTGCCCCTCAAGCTCATCGCCGTGAATTCCCGTTACAACGGAAATTCTGGGCAGTCTTCTTATATCAAGCCCTGTAAGATTTTCGGGCATATATCTGCATCTTTTTATTTCAAGTTTCTCGTCAACAGGCAGTCTGTAAGATGAAATAACCTCGGTTTTCTTAATCATCTTCATTTACCACCTTTATGGAGATCTCAAACTTCTGGTCAACAATTCCTTCGGCGCAGGTAAAAACACCTTTTTCGATTTCACAGTCCTTGCTGTCACGTCCGTGAGATATTTTAATATAGCCGTAGTCTATTTTTTTGTCGTTTGTGGGGTCAACACCGTACCATGCGTTATCGGCATAGTAATCAACCCAAGCATGGGTTTCCCCTTCGCCCTCCATAAGACCGGTTGCATACCTTGCGGCTATGCCCAGCTGTCTTAAAACGGCTATTGTAATGTGGGCATAGTCCTGACAGACACCCTTGCCTGAGCTGAAGGCTTCGGCAGCCGTTGTTTCAACGTTTGTGGAAAAAGGAACATAGCTCATTTTTTCATATACCGCATGGGCAGCATTTAAGGCTGTTTCGTGAACGGTTTTCCCAATAGGTATTGTCTTTGCAAATTCCTTTATTTCGCCACTTGGCTTTGTCATTTGCGATTCGAAAAGGAAAAGCCTTTCCAATGGAGCTACTTCCATATATGTTCCCAAAAGGGCTTTTCCGCAGACATTATATTCAAACTCCTTGTGAGGACATTTTATAAAGCCAGCTCTTGTATAGTTTCCGAAGGAGTCTTCGGAAGAGGTAACCTTACAGCTTGGGGAAATTAAAACCTCTTCGTCAAAGATTCTCTGTGCGGAATAATTCATGGGAACGCATTTTAATATAAAATTTTGGTTTTCTATAGCTTTGCTGAATATTATTTTATTCTTAAAAACAAAAGCGTAGGTTTTCATTGATACACCGCCTTATCTGAATAATTGTAAAATACATTGCTCTGTTTCGGAAAAGTCGGAGCCGTCTTTTTCAAGAAGAGCCTTTAAATCATCACAGCTGTGATTCTTGTCAAGGCGCTTTATATAATTATAAAGTCTGTGCTTAGCCGATTTAATATATTCCTCTCCTTTTTCAAAACGGCAGAAAAGGTCAACCCTTTCCGTAAACTTGCCTGCTTTAATTGTACAGCGCACATCTTCATCTGTTATAAAGTCGTCGGCAGCGCCCCAGAAACTCATAACATAGTCAAGTATCTTCTGAAGATCCATTATATTAACGTCCTTGTTAAATGATCTCAAAACAGAGTTGTAGGCAAGCTGAATATAAGCTACTGTTTCGGTATCTATTTGATCTCTTAATGTTATTGCGTTGTCATAGGCAGGCATAAGAGAGTGGCTTATTGAAAATAAATTGTTTTCGTCGGATATTATTTTGTTGAAAAAGTCATATTTATCCTTAAATTTTTCTTCTATTCCCAATCTGCCGCAAAAATCCAAATATGCGGTTTCATCATCGTCAACCATTTTATCTGAATAGCTTATAATATAACTGCTTAATGTATATGCCCTTTCGGTATACCTTCCCAGCCAAAAAAGGCTTGATGCTTTGCTTAACGATACATTATCCATGTGTCCTTAAAGCCTCCTCCCTGTGATGAATTTACGACAAATGAATCGGGGTCTCTTGAAAAACGTGTAAGACCGCTCTTCCAAACAACGTGGGTCTTTCCGAAAACCACAAAGGCACGAAGATCCGCTTTGCGGTAGCCTACGCCGTCGCCTTCCTGAACCTCAAGGTCTAAGAAGTTTATGATTTCCTGGGATATAAAGCGTCTGGGTTCGGCTAAGATATGGTCCTTCAACTTTCCGAAATCGACCTTTGACAAGTCTCTTCCGAAAAGAACACCGTAGCCTCCTGCTTCGGAAACGTCTTTTATAACCAGCTTTTCAAGATTATCGATTATGTACTTCATATCTTCCTTATAATAAGGAACATATGTGGGAGCGTTGTTAAGAATAGGTTCTTCTCCCAAATAATATCTTATCATACGAGGTACGAAATAGTAAATACCTTTATCGTCGGCAACACCGTTTCCGGGGGCATTTATTATAGCCACGTTGCCTTTTCTGTATGCCTCCATAAGATGGGGCACACCTATAACTGAATTTTGTATAAATACCATAGGGTCAAGATATTCGTCTGAAAGACGGCGGTAAACAGCGCCTACTCTTTGGGGTGTTCCGTTAAAGGTTTTATAATAGAGAACATCGTTTATAACCTCTAAATCTTCGGGGAAGGCAAGAACAGCTCCTGCCTTTTCGGCAAGATAAGAGTGTTCGAAAAAGGTCGAATTATATCTGCCGGGGGTTAAAACAACATTTATGCCGCCTAAATTGACTTCGTCCATCATATTTTTGAGAATATCGGCATAATCTCTGTTTTCATAAACCTTGTTGTTTTCAAAGGTTGACGGGCTCATTTTTCTTGTAATGTCTCTTGCTATAAGAGGGTAGCTTGCTCCCGAGGGAACCCTTAAGTTGTCCTCCAAAATATACCAGCCTTCCGGAGCCTCAACCAAGTCGATTCCCGAAATATGGTTATAAACACCCAAACTCGGTGTAATCCCTATACATTCGACCAAAAAGCCCGTAGCGTCATATACAAATTCTTCGGGCACTATGCCGTCTTTAATGATAGACCTCTTTGAGTAAATATCATTTAAGAACAAATTAAGAGCATAGGCCCTTTGCTTTAAGCCCTTTTCCAACACCTTGAATTTGTCATATTCTATAATTCTCGGTATTGCGTCAAAAGGGAAAAGCTGATCAATGAATTTTCCGTTTTTGTAAAGACAGAATTTTACGCCGTAACGGTCAAGGCTTTCGTTTACTCTGCCAACCTGTTTCTTAAGATTTTCCATAGACTCAACTCCCAAAAATAAAAAGGACGTACCACAATGAAGAGGGTACGCCGTTATATCCAAAATAAAGTTTAAAGCCGGCAAGAGTATAAACCCCTGTCGGCTTTAAACACATTATAAGCTAAAAAATTCAAACTGTCAATAACAAAAAAATTTTTTAATTCTTTTTAACAAAAAAATTTTTGAGTTTCTTTTCAACTCTGACGAAAAAGCCACGAGCGGAGCGCCAAATAACGAGCAAAAAAAACCCGAAAGATATCGGG
>JAJQBF010000292.1 GCA_021203425.1 Clostridiales bacterium
TATAAGAACAGCCCTATCTAATAAAATATTGAACAATACCCTGATGATTTTCCTTATCCAAGCTGTCTTATACTCGGAAAAACTTCCAACGGTCAACATCTTCATATAGTAATGAGCGATGAAGGAACTATGAGCAGAATTATTACTGCCTACTGCTCCCGATATAAATAAATGGAGTTCTGATTTCAAAAACAGAAAGGAGAATTAATATGAATTGTTTAAACTGTAAAACGGGTGATATGTTTGAATCAACAAACACCTATTTTGTTACATTAAATAACTGCTATGTCATTACCGAAAATGTACCTTGTCTGAAATGCAGCCAATGCAGTGAAATTTTTTACAAGGCTTCCGTATTGGAAAATATCGACAGTACAATCGAAAAAATTGAAAATATTTCAAGCAAAATTTTTATTATGGATTACAAAACCGCAGCATAAATGTCTTATTTTTATTCTACCCCCTCGGCAGATCCGAAGGGGTATTTTATAATAATTCAACCATGCCCCCATATAACCTTACAAATAAATATACTTGCTGCAACACCGGTGAAATTTGCGATAAGGGCGCCCCAAAGGGTATATCTCGCTTTGGTAATTTTAACCGGCATAAAATATACGCTCATTGTGTAAAAAACCGTTTCCGTACAGCTCATCATTACGGAAACAAGTCTGCCTATGTAACTGTCGGGACCATGCTGTTTAAACAAATCCAAAAGAATACCCGTTGAGGCTGAAGAGGAAACCAAACGCATAAGTGTTAAAGGAACCAGTTCCGAAGGATAATGTATAATATCGGTTAAGGGCGAAATAATTTCGCTGAATATATCCAAGGCTCCCGAAGACCTTAAAATTCCCACTGCCATCATAAGTCCCACAAGAGTGGGCATAATATCAACAGCGCACTTCATTCCGTCAACGGCTCCTTCTATAAAAACATCATAAACCTTTATACCCTTTGAAATTCCGTGAGAAATTATTATCACAAACACAAGAGGCAGCATAAGGTTTGATATAGTAATTAATATCTGCATTTTCCGTACCTCATTTCAATAATTTTTATAACCGCAATTCCGGTTATTGTTGAAACAAGAGTGGCAAAAAGCCCCGGGCCTATAATCTCAGAAGGGTTTGCCGAGTTAAACTGACTTCTGTAGGCAATTATATTCACTGAAACAAGCTGAAGGGAAGACATATTAAAAACCATAAATATACACATTGCCCTGCTGGCTTTGTCTTTTTCGGGGTTCAGCTTTTGCAGCTCCTTCATAGCCAAAAGACCGGCAGGTGTTGCCGCCCAGCCCAAACCAAGCATATTTGCTATTACATTTACGGCAATATGTTTCATTGCTTTGTGGTCACGGGGAACATCGGGAAACAAAAACTTAAGAAAAGGCATAATCTTCTCCGCCATAAGCTCTATAAGCCCCGACTTCTCCCCTATTTTCATAAGCCCCGTCCACATTGAAAGAACCCCCACCATTACAATAACAACATTCACAGCCTCCTTTGCCGAGTCTATTGCTCCGTTTGTAACTGCCTCAAGATTTCCGCTGAATGCGGCAGTTAATATTCCGAGAAAAATCATACCTGCCCAAAGAAAATTAAGCATATTCTCCCCCTTTTCCGTCTATTTTATAATAATATATTTACACTTTACAGCTTAAATAACCCCAAACCTTCCCCCTTAATTTCCAACAATACCCACAATTCTTATTTTTTCTCAAATTTTCTCAAAAAAGTGTTGACATTTTATGGGAGTTGGTGTAGAATAATAATTGTCAGATAAGTAACTGCAGATTCTAAATTATTAAAGGAGTGTATTGTAATGAAACCTACAGGTATAGTAAGAAACGTAGACGAACTCGGAAGAATCGTTCTCCCAAAAGAGTTAAGAAATATTCTTTCTATAGAGGTTAAAACCCCTATGGAAATATTTACAAACAACGATACTATTGTTTTAAGAAAATATGAGCCTGCCGATATTTTTACGGGAGAAATGAACGATCTTGTTGATTTCGAAGGCAAAAAAGTCGCTAAAGCAAATATCCTTAAGCTTTGCGAGCTGGCAGGTATTAAAGTAGTAGAATAAGGAGATGTTAATCTGTGAAGGAAGAAAGAATCCTTGTGTTAAATATGCTGAATGAGGGTAAAATAACCGCTGATGAGGCCTGTAAACTTCTCTCTGTTCTTAACGGCTCAGAGCCTGTAAAAGAAAGCGGTGAATTCAGCGAAAAGGTAAACAAATATGCCGGCGACATAAAGAAAAAAGTAACCAAACTGGCAAAAGACGCCGAGCCGACAGTTAAGAAATATGCCGAGGCTGTAGGCGACAAAATCGAAGACATTAAATCCGGAATTAAAAATAAAAAGAAATATGATATTTCCGATGACGAAATTATAATTGTTGACGAAACCGACGAAAACAACTCAGACGAGGAATGCAGCGGTTAATCACAACCGGCTTTCCCTAAACAAACTTTTAAAAATTAAGGTGCCTAAAATGAAAGATGAAAAATACAATCAAACAAACGAAATAACGGCAGAACCGGCGGAAAACACCGTTCAGGCGGAAGCCGCTGAGCAGGCTGAGGCTGCCGAAACACAGGTTTCAGCAGAAGAAACCGAAACTCAGGACGAAGGTAAAAAAGACGTTAAAAAGGTAATTATGAAGGAAACAATAAGCTGGATTAAGACTATTGCCGCCGCTCTTATTTTCGCTTACCTCATAACAACCTTCATTATTGTTAATGCCCAAGTACCTTCGGGTTCAATGAAAAACACAATAAACGAAGGCGACAGACTTATTGCAAACCGTCTTTCCTATCTTTTCAGCGATCCCGAAAGATTTGATATAGTTGTTTTCAAATTTCCCGATAATGAAGATCTCTACTATATCAAACGAATTATAGGGCTGCCGGGAGAAACAGTTGAAATAAAAGACGGCAAGGTTTATATTGACGGTTCCGAAGAGCCCCTTGATGACTCGTTCATATTAGAGGAAATGTATGACGAACCGGATCAAATTTACGAAGTTCCCGAAGACTGCTACTTTATGTTGGGCGACAACAGAAACAACTCCGCCGATTCCAGGCGATGGGTAAATAAATATGTCAAACGTGAAAAAATTCTGGGTAAAGCAATTTTCAAATACTATCCCGGTTTTGAGCTTTTGACAAACAAATAAAAAGGAGATTATTAATATGGCTCAGGTTACAAAAGAAACCATTATAGCTGATGTTTTAAAAATAGACAGAGGAGCTATTCCGATTCTTATGATGAGCGGAATGCACTGTATAGGCTGTCCCTCGGCTCAGGCCGAAACCCTTGAAGAAGCCTGTTTTGTTCACGGTATCGATGTAGACCCCGTAGTAGATCAGCTTAACAGTTATTTCAAAACACTTGAATAATTGAAAATCAAAAACCCGACGGCAAACAAAGCCGTCGGGTTTTTTGTGTTTAAAAAAAATACAAATTACAGTTCAGCCAATACCTCGCAAAACTGCCGCAAACGCAGCAGACGCCGTTTCACGGCTGAACTTTTACATAAAAAAGTCCACTGTCACCATCGGAGCTATGGTGACACTATCTTGAAAACCGCCGAAAAAATTAATATAATAAATATTAGGTGATATTTATGTCAGTCGGAAAATATATCCAGATGATTCTGAAACAAAAAAATATTTCTTTGACAAAGCTGTCGAAGGAAATAAATCTGAAAAGCCAAAACGCATTATACAGACTTTTCAGCGGATACCACAGCTATGAAACCGAAAAAGAGCTGATAAGCAAAATTATCGGCGCCGTTAATTTCAGCGAAGAGGAAATTTCCATAATATATAAACTGCTCGACAAAGGCAAAGAGGGCAAGTATGCCTTCAAAGTTATAGAAACGCTGCTTAATATTTATGATTCAAAAGCAGGCGGTTTTAAAACAGGAAAGACAGATTTAATTTCCCTGTTAAGCAAGTATATTTCAGACAAAAAAAGTCAGATTACGATTGCCTTTTCGGGGATAAAAGATGCCGATATTATATATGACATTTACGAAGTATTAAAAATGTACCGCCGTAAAGTTAAAATATATAATTATTTACAGTTTCCCTTCAGAGACGAACTTGCAATATGTGAGGTTTTGGCGCTCATAAGGCTGTCTGAGTTTGAAAATTACATTCCTCTCAGGGCAGACAAATCGGTTAAAAATATGATACCCGGGCTTAATATATACGCAAAAAATTCAATGGGCTGTTATCTTCAAAAGTTAGAATTTGTAAATGACAAAATAATGCTAATTGAAACGTGTATACCGGAAAAGCTTTATGTCTATGAAGTCAGAAAGCATGAAAATATAAGCAGCTGTTGTGAACGGCTGAAATTTCCCGTTAAAAAAGTAGCTGACTATATGAAAGTTCTCTCGGATATTAAAGAGCTTGATTCAAACAACGGCTTTTTCAGCGAAGGTGCTCCCTGTTTCGGATATTTAACAGGAGAAATACTCTGTGAAATGTTCAAAGACATAAATTACTTCGGTTTCCCCGAAGACCACCCCTACGTGGTTGATTTAATGAAAACCGTAAAAGAAAAGGACAATATTCGCTATAAAGAAGGAGTCAGAAAACGAATGTTATTCGATGTTTCAATCCTTACAAAAATGATGAAAACGGGAATCTCCGTAGACCACGCCGAAGAGTTTCTGCCTATGACAACACAGCAGCGCAAAAAATATTTTAACTTTATTATAGATTTGGCAAAAAACAAACCTAATCTCCTGCAAATAAGAATATTAAAAGATGCATCAATGGACTGTTCTTACGTTTACGTTGAAGGTCATATGCTTTATATATACCGTTCCAAAACGGGATATACAAACGGCTCGTCTGTTATAGTCAGAGACAGCGGTGTAATCGATATTATGAATATTTTTACCGAATATGTATGGGAAAACTGTACGTTATCCGATGATGAAAGTATGAAAGTCTTGGAAAAATTAATGACAAAATATTTGTATGAAGAAAAAGAAGCCGAATATGAAGACACAGACACTTCTGCCGATTCGGTTTACATTCAGCAGACCGACGCTTAAAGACCCTGTAGTTCGTCCTTCCGCTCGAAAACATATCACTTCGGCGGAATCTTAAAAACG